>NZ_BCBI01000079.1:0-23159 GCF_001320565.1 Pseudomonas sp. NBRC 111132 | reverse complement strand
GACAGCACGACATTCGGTGCCGTTAGCCAGTGGAGCGCACCTCCTAGATCCCCATCGTACAGCTCCAATAGCGCATCGAGGATCTCGATAAGACGACAGAACACCTCACCAGCCTGTATAGACATCACGGCACTGCCGGGGGACGCAGTGATCCACTGCGCGATCTGCGCTGGCGATCGCTCCAACTCGCTTGCCAAATCGGAGATCAACGACACCGGCAGGCCCGCCAGTACGGCGACGTGCAGATAGTAGTGGCCTCTCGGCAAATCCAGTTTTTCGCGGAGCCTTTCCATAACTGCCTCCAGGATAATTGGCCATTTGATAATGTCATCTTGGCCCCGAGTTTGCGCATGATGGTCTCGAACCATCCGCACCGTAGCTTCGAGAGAGAGCGAATGAACACTATCTGAAGGCTACTCGGCAGTGCGAGAGGGCTTTGGCAGTGACGCTTTGATCGGTGTTATTATTGAAACCTGCCCAAGAGCTTCCTCTCCCGGGTGCGTGTACCGGTGATGAAACTTGGTTTGAGGCGGTCTCGTTGAGGCCGCCTTTGTCGCTTCTGGGAGAGCCCCCAGTACTAAGCAGCCGTTATGCGTCGAAGCGCAAAGCCTCGACCAAAGCTGTTCGCAGGCCCTCTAACTCGGCATTTCTCCAATCTTATGAACTCGCGCTGGGTACGGACGGCGG
The DNA here is from genome assembly GCF_001320565.1 of Pseudomonas sp. NBRC 111132. Lineage (NCBI taxonomy): Bacteria > Pseudomonadati > Pseudomonadota > Gammaproteobacteria > Pseudomonadales > Pseudomonadaceae > Pseudomonas > Pseudomonas sp. NBRC 111132. Next base: position 22,472 of record NZ_BCBI01000079.1, on the reverse strand, counting down.
GAATTATCTGCAATTATCTCGGCATAGATAATTGATCAATATTTAGCCGCCACTACTGAGCAGCGCCTCTCAAAGTTAATCCTTTAGATACAGCAGGTTACAGAACGAATGTCCTAATTTTTGCCTTATCTCGGCATGCCCCCTAACCGATGCCCGAGCTGGCACCGGTGACCACAGCCAGGCGATTGTCGAATTCGTTGTGCTGCATGGTTTGTCCTTGCATTCAGTGGGTGAGCACTGTGCTGAACACAAACCATGCCAGTATATAAGTTGTTTAAAAACAGTAGGTTGTGATTTTTGTTGTCGTTATGACCTGGAGTTTTTGTGGTCGCGGTGACTCATCGGTGGTCGCGATGACCCGGCCAGGCGAGCGCATTGCCTCCAGGCTCGTTCCGCATAGAATGCGCAGTGGGGACAATCGGTAAAATGTTCTGCACGGACGGATAAAACCACTGTGCGCATTCGCGGCAGGATAACAGCCATGCCAGGCGCCTTTGTGGCGTTCACGCGTTGAGGGCATCGAGGCGGAGGCGCATGGCGCGCTTCCCGTAACCAGGGGGCATGTACAGTGATCAAGCTATCGAAACGCCACGGGCACCATCTTTTTGCGTTGTTGCAGTCGGCCATTACCTGTGCGATTGCCTCGGCAATTGCCAGCCGTCCGCTGTTTCCCGTGGAACGGTTCATGGGGCACTGGTCGAAGGCCTGGGTGTTGTCCTGGCTGATGATGATTCCGGTGGTGCTGTTGATCGCGCCCTGGCTTCGGCGCCTGGTCAATTACCTGACCGACAGCGACAACCTCTGAGCCCACCGCGCAGCGATGGCATCGGCGGGCCTGAGTGAAAACGCCTACAGGGTGAAAAACGATGACGGCACTCGCGAGCGTTTCCGTACGCCGGGGCAAGCCTTCTCGCCTGGGGAACAGGTACGCATCGACGGCATTCGCCTTGTTCACTAGCAGCCCTGGCCCGAACGGCGCCCCGGCCATCATCCATGGGCGCCGTTCGCGCGGACAGCTTCAATCGAGCAGCCAGTCGCTCATCTCGCCCAGGTCACGTACTTCACGGGTCGGGGTGGCGCCCAATTCATCGAACACGGCCCCCTGACGATTGACCCAGCACACCGGAAAGCCGAAGTGCCGGGCGCCGGTCGCATCCCAACTGTTGGACGAGACGAACAGCAGCCTGTCCCTGGGGATGGCCATGGTTTGTTCGGCCAGGCTGTAGACGCGGTTGTCCGGCTTGAACACCTTGACCGTTTCGACACTGATCAGGTGGTCGAATGCCCAGCCCATGTCCGAGTGGCTGACGACCTGCTCGATGGAGTGGTGCGAGCCGTTGGAGGCGATGGCCATGGGCAGGCCGCTTGCTTTCAGCCGCCGCAAGGCCGCGGTCGTGTCCGGGTGGGGAGCCAGGTGCAGGTAGGCCTGGCCGAGCTGCCGCAGAGTGGTTTCATCCGTGGCGAGCCCCAGGTGCTTGCAGGTGTAGCGCAGGGCTTCTTCGGTTCGTTGCTCGAAGCTGGCATAGCGGCCCATGAGGCTGCTCAGCCAGGTGTATTCGAGCTGCTTCTGTCGCCACAGGCGGGAGATGGCCTCACCCTGGCCCGGGTAGGCGCTTTCGCAGGCCTGGACGACGGAGTGCACGTCGTACAACGTGCCGTAGAGATCAAAAACGATGCCTTCAATGGGTTGCATGCCACACCTCTCTGGGGATCGTGTCCGGGGGTCAGCGTGCGCTGGGCACGCTGACCCGGTGAGGCTTACGCCGGGTAGTTGGAGGGGAACAGCGCGCGGCGCATCTGCTCGTCGAGGTCTTTCTTGAAGGCGTGGTCCTTGCCCACTTCACGGGCACGGGCCGCCGCCGGGCGCGCATCGATGGCCTGGAACCAGCGCTGGATGTTGGGGTAGGCGGCCAGCGGGTCGCTTTCGCCCTTGAGCACGCGCGAGGCACGGTCGATCCAGCCCCAGGCTGAGATGTCCGCCAGGGTGTAGCTGTCGCCCACGATGTAGTCGCGCCCGGCGAGGTGCTCATCCAGCACCTGGTAGTGCCGTTCGGCTTCGCGCCGGTAACGGTTGATTGCATAGGGGATGCTCTCCGGCGCGGCATACTGGAAGTGCACGGCCTGGCCGGAGAACGGCCCGATACCCGTGGCGATGAACATCAGCCACGACAGCAGTTCGGGTTTGTCGGTCGGCGCGCCCATGAGCTGCCCGGTCTTTTCGCCGAGGTAGAGCAGGATGGCGGTCGAATCGAACACCCGTGCCTCGCGGCCACCGGGGCCTTCGCTGTCGACGATGGCCGGGACCTTGCCATTGGGGTTGATGGCCCGGAACTGCGCGGTGTGCTGTTCGCCCTTGCCGGTATCGAGAGGAACCAGCTGGTAGGGCAGCCCGGTTTCTTCCAGAAACAGGGCGACCTTGGCCGGGTTGGGCGTGGGGTGGTAGTAGAAATGAATCATGCGGGTGGGGTCCTGTCTTGTGTTTTAGATCGTTCGATCTAGAATAGGGCCGTCTACAGAAAAAGGGCAACACCTGTGTTGGCCTGGCAATGGGAGTACGGATGGCTCGGCCAAGAGAGTTCGATGAGAGGGCGGTGCTCGATGCAGCCGTTCAATGTTTCTGGGCCCGTGGCTATGAGGCCACTTCGGTGCGTGACCTGGCCCAGGGCATGGGGCTGACCAGTGCCAGCCTGTACAACGCTTTTGGCGACAAGCGCTCGCTGTATCGCCGTGCGCTGGACCATTACGTCGAAGAGGGTTTTGCCGACCGGGTGCGGCGATTCGAAGGCGTCCTGCCGCCGCGCCAGGCCATCGAGGCGTTCTTCGACGAGATACTCGAACGCTCGCTCAACGACCCCCAGCACAAGGGTTGCATGCTGGTGAATTCCGCCCTTGAGGCCTCACCGGACGACCCCGACTTCCAGCGCGCCGTGGCTGCTGTCCTGATACAGATCGAGGCCTTTTTCCGGCGCTGCGTGCTGGCCGGCCAGCACAGCGGCGCCATTACCTGCGCGCAGCCGGCGGACGATCTGGCGCGCCTGCTGCTGGGCATTCTCCTGGGCGTTCGCGTCCTGGCCCGAACGCGGCCGGAGCGTGAACTGCTCGAAGGCATGGTACGGCCAGCGCTGACCCTGCTTGACAGTCACTTGAACCTTCACGGGGACCACCAACGATGATCGAGCTCTACTACTGGCCAACACCCAACGGCCACAAGATCACCCTGTTTCTGGAAGAGGCCGGCCTGGACTACCGCATCCACCCGGTGGATATCAGCGCGGGCGACCAGTTCAAGCCCGATTTCCTCGCGTTCTCGCCGAACAACCGCATGCCCGCCATCATCGACACTGCGCCGGCCGATGGCGGGGAAGCAGTGACGGTGTTCGAATCCGGCGCCATCCTGCTGTACCTGGCGGAAAAAACCGGGTTGTTCCTGCCCACCGACCTGCGTGGCCGCAAGACGGTGACGGAATGGCTGTTCTGGCAAATGGGCGGGCTTGGGCCGATGGCCGGGCAGAACCATCATTTCGGGATCTATGCACCGGAAAAGATCCCCTACGCGATCAACCGCTACGTCAACGAAACCAACCGCCTCTATGGCGTGCTGGATCGTCGCCTGGCGGACAGCACCTTCGTTGCCGGCGAGCAGTACAGCATTGCCGACATGGCGTGCTACCCCTGGATCGTGCCGTGGAAGAACCAGCAGCAGAACCTCGACGACTTCCCCCATGTGCGCCGCTGGTTCGAGGCCATCGCCCAGCGCCCGGCCACGGTCAGGGCCTACGCCAGGGGTGAGCCGTTCTCCAGCCGCCCGACGGTGACCGAGGCGGGCAAGAAGATCCTCTTCGGGCAGACGGCGGGCAATGTACCGGCCGGGCAATGAGCCCCTGAGCCTGCCGTACCTGCCGTAATAGCCTTGATGCATTCAGCCGTGGGCCTCGGTTCCTGCCCCTCTCTCATAAACGGTAGAGGGGCACGGAGCGCCCACGACCTGAAGCGCACAGCATTGCCTGCGCCAGTCGCATTCAGCGAATGCGCAGCAGCCTGTCCAGCGACCACGCCCCGGCGCCCCGGCCGATGATGACCAGCAGCAATCCGGCCCAGGACAGGTGCGTTGGCCAGGCATCGGGGTAGACGAATACCTGGATGACCGCAGTCATGCCCAGCAGCGCCAGGGCAGACAGGCGCGAGAACAGGCCGACGATCAGCAGCAGCGGAAACACATGCTCGGCATAGGTCGCCAGGTGGGCGGCCAGGTGCGGTGACAGCAGCGGCAGGGCGTATTCGCTACGAAACAGCTCATAGGTACCGGGGGTGATGGTCAACAGCCCCTCGACCTTGGTGCGCCCCGAGAGAAAGAAGATCGCCGCAACGCTGATGCGCGCCACCAGGCTGAGCGTCGAGTCGCTGATCAGGCGCTGAAGCAGGTCGCACACCTGGTCCCAGCGTTGACGCACTGTGGCGCGGCTGTTGTTGGACGACGGCTGGGTGATATCCATGGCTATTTCCTTCATGCAAGAACAAGGGGAGAGAACACGCGGGCACCCAGCAAGCGGCTGAGCAGGTCGGTAAAGTCCAGGTCGCCTTGCCGCTGCAAGGCCAGGGCCGAGGCCCGCTCCAGATCGTGTCCGGCAGCGCAGGCGTCCAGAAACACGCAGCCAGCGGGTTCGAGCGCGTGCCAGGTGACGCCATCGCAATGGCCCACCAGCAAAGCGCCTTCGCCCTGCCAGGGCAGGTTGTCAGGCAGGTCCACCCCTTCGCGGTTGCAGCGCCAGAGGCTGTAGATCGGTTGCTCGTCGAACCACCGCCAGCGTGCGCTGGCGCGCGGGCGCAGGTGACAGGTTGCCAGTGCCTCGGGCGACACGCCGGCCAGGCTGGCAAGTTCCAGCGCGGGCTCCTGCACGGCACAGAAGGCCTCTATCCACAGGTAGTCGAGTTGGGCCACCGGGCCCAGGTAGGGCAGCTCCCGGGCCGGCTCGAAGGCCGCGAGAAACGCGGGAAAGTCCGCCCCGTAGAAGATCAGGCGGGCATCGCTTGGTGCGCAGGCGTTGGCATGAACGACCGCCGCCGCGCGCAGCCAGTCACGGCCGACCAGGCGTTCGACGCTGGGGAAGTTGTCACACAGCGCCTCGACGCAGCCCTTGAGTACGGTATTGCGGTACACCTGAAAGCCGGGTTGCGCGGTGAGGGCGGACAGTTCCGGGGCGGCACGTACCTGCAAGGCCTCGATGAAGGCGTCCTGGAAGTGTTCGAGACGTCTGATCATTGCGTCGCTCCCAGTCGGTCGAGCATGGCCTGGGCGTGCGCGCGTTCGCCGAGCAATGCCGTGAACGCGGGTACGTTGTCATCGCGCTCGATCAGCGTCGGGCGCGGGCCGATGCGCTGGATCAAGCGCTGATACAGGGCCCAGACCGGGTCAGCGACCGGGGCGTCGTGGGAGTCGATGAGCAACGCACCGCCGGCGTCATGGCTGTGCCCCGCCAGATGAATCTCCGCGACGGCCTGGCCCGGGAAGCGATCGATGTAGGCGGCCGGATCAAAATCGATGTTGTGCGCGCTGACGTGCACGTTGTTGATGTCGAGCAGCAGGGCGCAACCAGTGCGCTGCGTCAGCTCGGTGAGAAAGTCGATTTCATCCCAGTCGTGGCCGTCCAGGTGCAGGTAATGGCTGGGATTTTCGATGGCAATGCTGCGCCCCAGGGCATCCTGGGTACGCTGTATGTTGTCTGCGATGCGTACCAGGGCCTCGTGGCTGCGCGGGAATGGCAACAGGTCCGGGTAATAGTGATTGCGCCAGGTGGACCAGGCGAGGTGTTCGGATACCAGCGCCGGTCGCACGTGGTCTGCCAGCCTGCGCAGGCGCTGGAGGTGCGTCGGGTCGGGGGCGGCGTCCGCCGCCAGGGACAGGGAGACCCCGTGCAGCGACAGCGGATGCCGTTCGCCCACCGCTTCCAGGTGGGCCAGGCGAGCACCGCCAACCATGTAGTTCTCTGGGTGGACCTCAAACCACAGCCCGGCTGCGCTGCAGTCCCGGGCGGCGTCGTAGTGCTCGGCCTTCAAACCAAGGCCGGCACCCAGTGGCATAGGAGCGTGCATGATCGGCGGCGCCTGCGCTCAGGACTTGATCGGCGTGAGCGAGCCCATGCCCTTGGGGGTCTTGATCGAGGTGCAGGTGCCTGCCGGGACGTTCTTCCAGGCATTGCCCTGGTAGTCGACCTTGGAGGTGCCGGCGCAGCTGGTGCCGGCACCGGCGGCGCAGTCGTTCTTGCCGGCCAGGGAGACGCCGTAGCATTTTTCCACGCTTGGCGTGGCCTGGTTGTCGGCCATGGCGGTGGATGCAATGGAGGCGAGGGCGAGTGCGGCGGTAGCGAGGGCGATGCTTTTCATGGCATATCTCCGTAATGGACTGGATGGCCGTCAGCTCGGTGTGACGGTCCGACAGGTAATTCGTCGTAGCAGTCGATACGGTTACAGCGCGGCAGAAAAATGTTGAGATTTCTTTCGGTGCACCTGCGCCGATTGAAACCTTTGGCGTTGCGGCCGATATGATGCAGTCTGGGCTCAATGAAAAATATCCACCTGCGGTGTAACTAAGGCGGCCAATGGAGCGAACTACAAGCTATGAGGTCATGGCCACGCGCGAAGAGCGCCTGCAGTCATTGCTTCTGGGTGGGTTGGCTGGCGACGAGGCCGCATACCGCGAATTCCTCACCGCGCTCAGTTCGCACCTGCGCGGTTTCCTTCGCCGACGCCTGGCGCAGCGCCCGGGAGAGGTCGAGGACCTGTTGCAAGAGGTACTGCTGGCCGTGCACAACGCAAGGCACACCTATCGCGCCGAACAGCCGCTGACCGTGTGGGTGCAGGCGATCGCCCGCTACAAGCTGGCCGATCACTTCCGTGCGTTCGCCCGCCGCGATGCGCTGTCCGATTCGCTGGACGAAGACATGTTCGAGGTGGAGGATAGCCGCCCGGCGGAGGCCCGGCGTGATCTGGGCAAGCTGTTACAGCACCTGCCCGAGCGTCAGCGTCTGCCCATCATTCATGTGAAACTGGAAGGCCGTTCGGTAGAGGAAACGGCTCAACTGACCGGTCTTTCCAGTTCTGCGGTCAAGGTAGGTATCCATCGCGGCCTGAAAGCGCTGGCGATGGTGATCAGAGGTAAACAGAGCCATGAAAACGGATGACCTGATTTCCATGCTTGCTGCGGGTGAGCCTGCAATGGACAGGCTGGCCATGGCCAAGCGTTTCGCCCTGGCACTGCTCGTCGGCGGTGTCGCGGCAGTTGTGCTGATGGCGTTGTATTTCGGGGTGCGGCCAGACCTGGCCGAAGTGGCGCGCACACCGGTGTTCTGGGCCAAGCTCGCCTTGCCCGGGAGTCTCGCCCTGGGCTCGTTGTGGCTTTCCACGCGCCTGGCTCGGCCGGGTGTCGAAGGCGGTGCGGCCTGGGCGTCGCTGTGTCTGCCCATCATCGTTGTGTGGCTGGCCGCGATAGCGGCCCTGTGGCAAGCACCGACCGAGGCACGCATGCCCATGCTGCTGGGCATAAGCTGGCTACAAATGCGCGGATGAAAAGTGGTTTATTGCGAAAATGCGAACGGGCACAGTATTTCGTGCGTCGGGTGCGGGCTTGCGCGCCTGTCGCGAGCAGCCCCGAAGCCCCCGGTAGGAGCGAGCATGCTCGCGATGGCGGTGTGTTGGGTGAGTCATAGCCAAGTCATTCAGCCCACCGTCATCCGCCTCACCACGCGCCGAATCATCGGCGCCGCCAGCACCACCACCGGCAACATCGATACCCACGACAGCGCCCACGCGTTCAACCAGCGGCCGGCAAAGGCCAGGTCGAGCGCATGGGGTGTGGTGGCGATGGCGGCCGCGACCGCGCAGGTCAGGCCGGATTGAACGACGCCGAAAACGAAATGCTCATAACGGGCGGGGATTTTCATCGGGGGTTCTCGAGAAAGAGCGGGGGGGCGCGATGCCCGGCCGCTCGGGCACGATCAAGCCGGTTGCAGTTGCGCGATAGTCTCTTCGGTGGTCCACAGCCCGTGGGCGAGGAAGCGGTAATTGATGATGGCCGCCAGGTAGCCGTCGCCATCCGGCAGGCGCGGGCCGGCGGTGGCGTCGCGTACCACGACTATTTCAAAGCCCTGTTCGAGCAGTTCGCGCAGGTGTGATTCCACGCAAAGGTTGGCCGCCATGCCGGCGAGGATGATCTGCGACACGCCTTTCTTGCGCAATTGCAGCGCCAGGTCGTTGGTTTCCGGGCCGTAGACCTTGTGCGGCGAGGCGATGATGGTCTCGCCGTCGAGAATGTACGGCTTGTAGATCTCGAGGAAATCGGCGCCGGAGCCTTCGAAGTTTTCCAGGGTGTTCGGTCCCTTGCGATCGAACATGCAGATGCTGTGCATGACCTTTTCCAGCGGACCGCCAAAATGCCAGTCGTGGTCGTGCGGGTAGTAATAGTGTGGCGACACGGCCACGGGCAGGTCGTGAGCCTTGAAGGCCTTGAACAGTTTTTCCAGGTTTTCGACGGTGTTGTTCTCGACGATGCTCTCACCGAACACCGCCCAACTGGCGCCGGCAGGGCTGAGGAAGTCGTTCTGTGGGTCGATGACCACCAGGGCGGCTTTGCTCAGGTCGAGCTTGAAACCAGTGGCAGGCAGTGCGGGTTCGGCGGGGTCGGCGTACAGATGGCTCATGACGATTTACCTCTTGGGTGCTTGCGTGGATGAGACGTGAATGTTGCTTTATATAAATGACCAGTCGTCTTATTAATGAGGAAAAAAAACTCACTCCAATAGCCGAGGCAAGACCATCGATACGAAACGCTGCAGAGGTGCACCGTCGCGCAGGACCTTGCCGCGCATGACCGCACCTTCCCAGCCTTCGACGATGACACTGGCCAGCGCTTCGGCGTCGTGAGTTTCAGAGAGTTCGCGGCGCTGCTGCGCTTCACGCAGGCAGCTCGCGAGCAAACCTTCCCAGCGCGCCAGCACATCGGCCAGACGCTTGCGGGTTTGTTCGCTGCCATTGGACATTTCCAGGGACAGGTTGCCAATCAGGCAACCCAGGCTGTATTCATGCTCGCCGTGCTCGAGCACCAGGGCCTGGAAGAACTGGCCGATGCGCTCCAGCGGCTTGACCCGGGCGTCGTAGAAGATCGGCCCGTGGCGGGTTTCGATCGAGGTCCAGTATTCCTCGAGGATCTCTGCCGCGAAGTCTTCCTTGCTGGCGAAGTAGTTGTAGAAAGAGCCCTTGGGAATCTCGGCAGCGGCGGTGATGTCCTGGACGCCGCAGCCGTTGAAGCCACGGTTGTGAACCACCTGGCGGCCAATCGACAGCAAACGGGATCTGACTTCGAGGTTGACCGGGCGAGCCATGACAGAGACATCCAGTGATGAGAAAGTTTTAATAAACTAACTGGTCATCTATGTTTCGTCAACAGTCGAATTGACTGCCAATCAGTCCGCCTGCGCCATCTCGATGTACTCGAGCATCTTCTCGTTGCCATCGAGAATGTCACGGCAGATGGCCGCCCGTGCCGCCGCGCCATCGCGGCGCTTGAGTGCGTCGAGCACTTCCCAGTGATGGTCGATGGCCATGCGCTCGTTGAAGTTGCCATAGGCACGGGCGATCAGTGGGCCGGTGCGCATCCACAGGCTATCGAGCAAACCCGCCAGCACCGGCATGCGCGCGATGGTGGTCAGCGCGTAGTGAAATTGGGGTTTGGGGAGCAATGGAACCAAAAACCAACGTAAGCTCTGAATCCCACCGTAAAGGGGCTTTCCGATCTCCAGCTCACCCGCCAGGCATTACTCTCTGATCAGTGCCTCGATGATCGGGCAGATCGTTCCGCCGTCTCCCGCATCACATTGCTGCACCAGTTCGCCTAACAGTTGCTGCATGACGACCAAGTCGGCCATCTTCTGCTCGATCAACGCGAGCTTGCGTGCAGCCCGTGCTCGCGTTTCGGCACAGGCGCACGACTCATCCAGCGTCAGCAGTCCACCGACTTCCGAGAGCGTGAAACCCAGCGCCTGAGCCCGCTTGATGAAACGCAGTCGCTTCACCATGTCCACCGGATAGCGCCGATGGCCACCCAAGGGTTTGGCTGGTTCATCCAGCAGCCCGCGTCGCTGGTAGTAGCGGATCGTCTCGACGTTCACCCCGGCGGCGTCTGCCAGCTTGCCAATGGTCAGCTCTGTGGCCATCACTTTCTCCTTGATTCCGTACTTTGGTACGGAGTTTAGAATAGCACCTAGGCAATCAGGCTCAGGAGATGGGAATGGGGATGCAACTCACCGGGAAAGGCTCGCTGGTCGCGAGTTCGCTGACCGCCATCGGTGCGTCGGTGTGCTGTGTCGGGCCACTGGTGCTGTTGGCACTCGGTGTCGGCGGTACGTGGGTGGGCGCTCTGACCATGATGGAGCCACTACGCCCCCTCTTCATCGGGTTGACTCTACTGTTCCTGGGATTGGCATTCCGCAAGCTCTACCTGGTGCCACAGGTTTGTACGCCAGGTACACCCTGCGCCGATCCGCGCACGCTCGTGCGACAGCGACTCGTGTTCTGGATCGTCAGCGTGCTGCTGCTCGGCCTATTGGCCGTGCCGTGGCTCGCCCCGCTGTTCTACTGAAGGAGATTAACCATGCGCAAACTGCTGATCGCCGTGCTTTTCGCCTTGCCCTTCGTGGCGCTGGCGGCTCCCCCGAAAACCGTCACGCTCGACGTGCAGAACATGACGTGCGGACTCTGTCCGATCACGGTCAAGAAGTCGCTGGAGAAGGTGTCCGGCGTGAGTGACGTCCAGGTCAATTTCGACCAGAAGACGGCGACCGTCACCTACGATCCCGATAAGGCCCAGCCCGAGGCACTGACTGAGGCGACCGCGAACGCGGGATACCCCTCCACAGTGCAGAAGTGAGGTCACGATGAGCGCCATTGTCCTTGAGTCCGTGCTGACTTGCCCGCGCTGCGGCTTCGCCAAGCCGGAAACCATGCCCACGGACGCCTGCCAGTTCTATTACGAGTGCAGCAACTGCAAGGCGCTGCTGCGCCCCAACCCAGGGGATTGCTGCGTTTTCTGTTCGTTCGGCTCGGTGAAGTGCCCGCCGATCCAGCAGCAGCTTGGGTGTTGCTCATAGCGTTTAGGGGGATCACAGGTCGTCGTCTGGATTACGCAGTGGCCGCAGCTCGCCGCGCGCAACTTCTTCCGGTACCGCAAAGGAATACCGCCCGAGCATGTTGATGTGCTCGTAGATCAGCGGCGATAGCCGGGCCAAATCCTCTTCCAGCACTGGATAGCCGTGCTGCTTGAGCCGTTCCACGGCCGCCGTCATGTAGAGGGTGTTCCACAGCACGATGATGTTCACCACCAGGCCCAGAGCACCGAGCTGGTCTTCCTGGCCTTCGCGGTAGCGCTGGCGGAGCTCGCCGCGTTTGCCGTGGAACACGGCGCGGGCCAGGCTGTGCCGGCCTTCGCCTCGGTTCAACTGGGTCAGGGTGGCGCGGCGCTTGGACTCGTCGTCGATATAGGTCAACGTGTGCAGAGTCTTTTCGATCCGCCCGAATTCGGCCAGCGCCTGGGCCAGCCGGGTGGGTCTATCTCCCGTTTGCAGCGTGCGCATGATGCCAGTCGCCGGCACCCGGCCGAGTTTGAGCGAGCCGGCCAGGCGCAGCAGGTCGTCCCAGTGCTCGGCGATCAGGTCGAGTTTGACCGACTGGCGGGCCAGCCCGTTGAGCTTGCCGTAGTCCGCGTCCGGGCGCGTGCGCCAGAAGCGGGTACCGCCGACATCGGCCAGCCGCGGACTGAAGTGGTAGCCAAGTAGGCGGAAGAGCCCGAACACCACATCGCTGTAGGCCCCGGTGTCGGTCATGATTTGCGTCGGCTGCAACTCGGTCTGCTGTTCCAGCACGACCGCCAGCAACACCAGGCTGTCGCGCAGCGTGCCGGGCACGGTGATGGCGTTGAGGCCGGAGAATTGGTCGGAAATCAGGTTGTACCAGGTGACACCCCGGCCGGTGCCGAAATACTTCGGATTGGGGCCGGCATGCACGGTGCGCACCGGTACGACGAAGCGCATGCCATCGGCGGAGGCGACCTCGCCGCCACCCCAGACTTGGGCCAGTTCCAGTTGGCTTTGCGCTCCGACCAGGATGGCGTTAGCCGCTGACAGGGTGTCGTCGCGGATATAATTCTGGCTGACCCAGGACAGCCGGTCACGGCGCAGCGCCGGGTTGTCGGTGCGGATCAAGGGCTCCAGGCCGGTGTTGCAGGCCCCGCCCAACAGCACCGCGCAGAGGCTGGTGACCAGGTTGTCGGCGCGTGCATTGCGTTCGGAGACATGGGTGAAGGCCTCGGAAAAGCCAGTGCGGGCGGCGATTTCCAAGAGGATTTCCGGCAGATCGACACGCGGCATCAGGTCAGACACGGCCGCCCGCAGTTGCAGCAACGAGCAGGGCTCGTCCAGCTTGTCCAGCGCCCCGAGCGACAGTTCGGTCTTGCCCTCGGTGTTCTCGCTCAGTTGAATCGCCGGGTTGTCGGGCAGGCGCGCGGCTACTGCCAGCCAGGTTGCATCCAGCTCGACGGACAAGGCGTCCAGGGTGGTTTTGGCGTCGATGGTCAGGCCCAGTGACCGGCAGATGATCGGTCGCGCCGCCAGCCATTCGGCACCGTCGAGCAGGCCAAGGCGCGGGTCGGCATAGCGCCAACTGGGCGAGACGAAGACATCGCGGCGGCGCAGGGCCGTGCGCAGCGCATCGAGCGTGCAGAACACATAGGCACCCATGTCGAGGGAGCCATCTTCGCGGGTGATGTGCTTCTGCCAAGCCTTGGCCACGATCTCCTGCGGCGCGTCATCCTCTGGCTTCCGGCGCGGCAGGTTCAGTTGCAGCCACTCCAGACTAGCCGCCACGCCCTTGCCGGCCGGGCTGAAGCCGAAGCGGATGTGCTTGAGCAGGTCGGGCAGGAAGCGGCGCACGCTGCGGTAGCGCGCTTCCAATGCAAGAAAATAGACGTCATCTACCGGGCGGATCAGCGCGTTGACCTCTTCCAGGGCCTTTTCCAGGGTGGTCCTCGGCAGGTCGTTGAACAGCCGGGCGCGCACGTTGTCATCGCTGATCGAGCTGTCCAGCACGACCTTGCACGCGGCGGCGAGCGTCGCGGCCGACCGATCCAGGTCTTTCAGGCTGCGCATGCGGGCTTTCTTGTCGGCCTTCTCCGCGTTGCTGAACAGGTCGCGCAGCAAGGCCTCCAGGACTTCCAGTGCGTCGTCGTGCGCAGTCGCCTCCAGGCAGAGTGCGAAGGCCACCAGTGTCGCCATCCGCCGCGACGCCGGCAGCCGATTAATCGCGGTGACCTTGGCCGTGTTGGCGAAGCGGGCCAGGGCGGCGATACGGCTGGGAGGGATGTGCGCCGCCGCCGGCAAGGTGATGCCGATGCCGCGCACGTCATCGAGCCGGCGCAGTGCCCGAATCAACGCGGGGCCACTGACCATGACCGGGCCGGAGCGCAATTGATCCAGCCGGGAGCTGCGGTTGCCTTCGGCCACCGTCAGCAAGTCTTGCAGTTGCAATCGCTGTTCCTCAGTCACGCTGCGGCCCAGCGTAAACCAGAGGCGTTCTTCGACCCGACTGCGCAACTGGGCGATAAAGCGCTCTAGTTGAGACACACCAGGCAGGAGGACTTTCTGTGTGAACAGCCACGAGGTGGCTCGCTCAAACAGCACTCCCGGCCGGTCGGTGCCCGTCCAGCAGAGGGCATACAGCCAGCGGCTCAAGCGAAAGCCGATGCCCGGATCGGTGAAATGACGATAGCCAAAGCGGTTCTGAATATCGGTGGCATGTATCCAGCGGCGATGATCGCTATAGCGCTGGAGGCAGTCGGGGTCTGGAATCGCCAGTTGTCGGCAAAGCACCTGCAGGACTTCCACCGGCACGGCGGCGGGCTTGTCCGGCAGAACGCCAACGAAGCGGACGGTGGTCAGCAGAACGGCATAACCCAGACGGTTATGGTTACCCCGCAGCACCTGGATGGCTTCACGGTCTTCATCGCTCAGGTGGAAGTAACGTTCCAGCTCTTCACGGCTGGGCGAATCAACATAGCGGCCAAAACCGTCGCGTTGCTCTTGAGTCAGAAAACCGACCGGCATTGATCACAGCACCTCGACGCAGAACACGGCGGGCGTGACGATCCGCGTGCGTTCGATGTGCCCGCGTTGCAGCAGGCCGGCGCGGCGATCACCGGTTACCAGGTAGTCCGCATCGCCCGCCAAGGCCATGGCCAGCAAAAACGAGTCATCCGGATCATCGGCTTCGACCTCGATGGTCAGGCGCTCCAGTACCACAGCCCGTTGCAGGTTATTGATCATGGCGCCCACCTTGGCGGGCTGTAGGATGGCCTGAAGCTTGGGATAGCGGCTGGCTCGACGAATTTCATCGAGTTGCATCCGCGAGGTCACCACCTCGAAACGCGCCGCCCGCCAGGCACGGTAGATCGCATCGGGCGCGCCATGTGGCGAGATCAGGGCGCTGAACAGGATGTTGGTATCCAACACGACCCGCATCAGCGCTTACGTGCCCAGTCGAGCGCTTCGTCAACCGCGTTGGTCAATTCTGCCTCACTCAGATGGGCGTTAGCGGCCTTGGCCTGCTCAGCGCTCAGCTCCAGGATGTGTGCCCGTACCGCTTCTTCGATGAAGCGCGACAGGTCGCCCTTACGGCCGCCGCCCTGGCTGGCCAGAAACATCCGAAGCGACTGGTCGGTGTCGGCCGAGACGGCGACATTCCAGCGAATGGTATTCATAGCGTTCTCCGCTAATAGGTGTTTGTGTGTTTATACGCCAATCACAAAGGGCGATGCAATGGTTCGACAAAACGAAGGTTTTGCCGAACTCTATCGAGGAATGGCTCGGTGTCATTTTCAGAAGACGACTGCACCAATCAACGAGACATGAAGCCTGCTGTGCATACGGCTCCTGACAGCCCGATATCAGGACTCCTCTGCACGAAACTCGTCTATGCTCAATACTCGTGTGCACCAAAGCGAGGCGAGCATGGCGACCGATACCGTACCGATTGCCGAGCGCGGCGTAGCCACCCTGTCAGAACAGGCATGGGAGCGTGCTCGCTGCCGCGCGGAGATCATTGGGCCGTTGGCGCAGTCGGAGACGGTCGGGCATGAAGCGGCCGACGCAGCAGCCCAGGCGCTGGGTCTGTCCCGGCGGCAGGTCTACGTCCTGATCCGCCGTGCCCGGCAAGGTTCGGGGCTGGTCACTGATTTGGCTCTTGGACAGTCGAGCGGTGGCAAAGGTAAAGGCCGCTTGCCGGAGTCGGTCGAACGAATCATCCGCGAGCTACTGCAAAAGCGCTTCCTGACCAAGCAGAAGCGCAGCTTGGCGGCGTTCCACCGTGAAGTTGCGCGGGTGTGCAAGCTGCAAAAGCTGCGGATGCCGGCGCGCAACACGGTCGCGTTGCGGATCGCCAGCCTTGATCCACTCAAGACCACTCGACTTCGGGAAGGCCAGGATGCGTCCCGCATCCTGCAAGGTGTTGGCGGTGTTCCTCCGCCAGTCTCCGCACCGCTGGAGCAGGTACAGATCGACCACACAGTCATCGACCTGATCGTGGTGGACGAGCGCGACCGGCAACCGATTGGCCGTCCGTACCTGACCCTCGCCATCGACGTGTTCACCCGCTGCGTGGTTGGCATGGTGGTCACGTTAGAAGCGCCATCTGCCGTCTCGGTCGGCCTGTGCCTCGCACACGCCGGTTGCGACAAGCGCCCTTGGTTGGAAAGGTTGGACGTGGAAATGGACTGGCCGATGAGCGGCAAGCCCGCGCTGCTCTACCTGGACAACGCGGCCGAATTCAAGAGCGAGGCGCTACGCCGTGGCTGCGAGCAGCATGGCATCCGGTTGGACTATCGGCCTCTCGGGCAGCCGCACTATGGCGGCATCGTGGAACGGATCATCGGCACGGCGATGCAAATGATCCACGACGAATTGCCGGGGACGACCTTCTCCAACCCTGACCAGCGCGGGGAATACGCCTCCGAGAAGATGGCCGCCCTGACACTGCGCGAGCTGGAACGCTGGCTCGCATTGGCGGTTGGCACCTATCACGGCTCCGTGCACAACGGCCTGCTCCAACCGCCGGCCGCACGCTGGGCCGAAGCTGTCGCGCGTACCGGCGTTCCAACCGTCATCACTCGCACCACGGCTTTTCTGGTCGATTTCCTGCCCGTCCTCCGCCGCACCCTGACCCGCACTGGCTTCGTCATCGACCACATCCACTACTACGCCGATGCGCTCAAGCCGTGGATAGCTCGGCGCGACCGCCTGCCTGCGTTCCTGATCCGGCGCGACCCACGCGACATCAGCCGCATTTGGGTGCTGGAGCCGGAGGGGCAGCACTATCTGGAAATTCCATACCGTACCTTGTCGCACCCGGCTGTCACCCTCTGGGAACAACGGCAGGCGCTGGCGAAATTGCGGCAGCAAGGGCGCGAACAGGTGGATGAGTCGGCGCTGTTCCGCATGATCGGGCAGATGCGCGAAATCGTGACCACTGCGCAGAAAGCCACGCGCAAGGCGCGGCGCGACGCGGATCGACGCCAGCATCTCAAGTCAACGGAACAACCTGTCAAAACCACGCCACCAGCGGACACGGACATGGCAGACCCGCAGGCGGACAACCAGCCACCTGCCAAACCGTTCGACCAGATTGAGGAGTGGTAGCCGTGGACGAATATCCCATCATCGACCTGTCCCACCTGCTGCCGGCGGCCCAGGGCTTGGCCCGTCTCCCGGCGGACGAGCGCATCCATCGCCTTCGCGCCGACCGCTGGATCGGCTATCCGCGAGCAGTCGAGGCGTTGAACCGGCTGGAAGCCCTGTATACGTGGCCAAACAAACAACGCATGCCCAACCTGCTGTTGGTCGGTCCAACCAACAACGGCAAGTCGATGATCGTCGAGAAGTTCCGCCGCGCCCACCCGGCCAGCTCCGACGCCGACCAGGAGCACATCCCGGTATTGGTCGTGCAGATGCCGTCCGAGCCATCGGTGATCCGCTTCTACGTCGCGCTGCTCGCGGCGATGGGAGCACCATTGCGACCGCGCCCACGGCTGCCGGAAATAGAGCAACTGGCGCTGACACTGCTGCGCAAGCTCGGTGTGCGTTTGCTGGTGATCGACGAGCTGCACAACGTCCTGGCCGGCAACAGCGTCAACCGCCGGGAATTCCTCAACCTGCTGCGCTTCCTCGGCAACGAATTGCGCATCCCGCTGGTCGGTGTGGGCACACGCGACGCCTACCTGGCCATCCGCTCGGATGACCAGTTGGAAAATCGCTTCGAGCCGATGATGCTGCCGGTGTGGGAGGCCAACGACGATTGCTGTTCACTGCTGGCCAGCTTCGCGGCTTCGCTCCCGCTGCGGCGACCTTCGTCGATTGCCACGCTGGACATGGCTCGCTACCTGCTCACGCGCAGCGAGGGCACTATTGGCGAGCTGGCGCACCTATTGATGGCGGCGGCCGTGGCCGCCGTGGAGAGTGGTGAGGAAGCGATCAACCACCGCACGCTCAGCATGGCCGATTACACCGGTCCCAGCGAGCGGCGGCGGCAATTCGAGCGGGAACTGATGTGAAGCCAGCGCCACGCTGGCCACTGCATCCGGCACCCAGGGAAGCCGAAGCCCTGTCTTCGTGGCTCAACCGCGTGGCCCTTTGCTATCACATGGAAGTGTCCGAGCTGCTGGAGCACGATCTTGGTCACGGCCAGGTTGATGACCTGGACACCGCGCCACCACTGGCGCTGCTGGCGATGCTCTCCCAGCGGAGCGGTATCGAGCTGGATCGGCTGCGCTGCATGAGTTTCGCCGGCTGGGTGCCTTGGCTACTGGACAGCCTTGATGATCAGATTCCAGCCGCATTGGAAACCTATGCGTTCCAGCTCTCGGTACTGCTGCCGAGACTCCGCCGTAAGACGCGATCCATCACGAGCTGGCGTGCCTGGCTGCCCACCCAACCGATACACCGCGCCTGTCCGCTCTGCCTGAACGATCCGGAGAACCAAGCCGTACTGCTCGCGTGGAAGCTGCCCCTGATGCTGAGCTGCCCACTGCATGGCTGCTGGCTGGAATCCTATTGGGGCGTGCCAGGGCGGTTTCTCGGCTGGGAGAACGCCGACGCCGAACCGCGCACTGCCAGCGACGCGATTGCGGCGATGGACCAGCGTACCTGGCAGGCACTGACGACCGGCCACGTGGAGTTGCCGCGCCGACGCATCCACGCCGGATTGTGGTTTAGGCTGCTACGCACGCTGCTCGATGAGCTGAACACCCCGCTTTCGACGTGCGGCACCTACGCGGGGTATCTCCGCCAAATCTGGGAATGCTGCGGGCATCCGCTGCGTGCTGGGCAAAGTCTGTGGCGACCGTATGAAACCCTGAACCCGGCAGTACGGTTGCAGATGCTGGAGGCGGCGGCAACGGCAATCAGCTTGATTGAGGTGAGGGATATAAGCCCGCCAGGCGAGCACGCAAAGCTATTCTGGTCCGAGCCCCAAACCGGGTTCACCAGTGGCCTGCCGGCGAAAGCGCCGAAGCCCGAACCCGTCGATCACTGGCAGCGTGCAATCCAGGCCATTGATGAGGCCATCATTGAAGCACGACACAACCCCGAGACGGCACGCTCGCTGTTCGCGTTGGCTTCCTATGGTCGGCGCGACCCCGCTTCCTTGGAACAGTTGCGCGCCACCTTCGCGAAGGAAGGCATCCCCCCGGAATTTCTGTCACATTATGAGCCTAGCCTACCCTTTGCATGCCTTAGACAGAATGACGGGTTAAGTGACAAATTTTGACGTGCAGAGTTTCCCGATGCAAACTGTCACATAATCGAACGTATATGTGACAGGACAAAATATGCAAATTGGCTACATGCGGGTATCCAAGGCTGACGGCACCCAGGGGACGGACTTGCAGCGCGATGCGCTGGTTGCTGCCGGCGTCGATCCGGCCCACCTCTATGATGATCAGGTGTCCGGCAAGCGCGAGGACCGCCCCGGTCTGGTCGCATGCCTCAAAGCGCTACGGCCAGGTGACACGCTGGTGGTCTGGAAGCTCGACCGGCTGGGTCGGGACCTGCGTCACCTCATCAACACCGTGCACGATATGACCGGGCGCGGTGTCGGGCTAAAAGTGCTGACCGGACATGGCGCTGCCATCGACACCACGACGGCAGCTGGCAAGCTGGTCTTTGGCATCTTTGCGGCACTAGCCGAGTTCGAGCGCGAACTGATTGCCGAGCGCACCATTGCCGGCCTGGCGTCGGCGCGGGCGCGCGGTCGAAAGGGCGGGCGTCCGTTCAAGATGACCGCAGCCAAGCTGCGGCTGGCCATGGCCGCGATGGGCCAGCCAGAAACCAAGGTGGGTGACCTGTGTCTGGAGCTTGGAATCACACGGCAGACCCTGTACCGGCACATTTCGCCCAAGGGCGAGTTGCGCCCCGATGGCGAGAAGCTGCTTGCCCGCACGTGACACGATGAGTGCCACCTACGCCATCGGCTTAGAGCCGCTAACACCACCTATCCACGAAGCGTGCGCAGATGATCGCGGCTGCCAACTTCAAAAGCGCTTCGTGGATGTCAAGGCGCCTTTCAAAGCGGATTCGCAGTTTGCCAAAGCCAGCAAACCATCCGTGCGTCCTCTCCACTACCCAGCGATGTTTGCCCAGCCTTTCGCTGCTTTCAATGCCGCGCCTGGCAATGCGGCTGGATATGCCTCGCTGCCTCAGATGGGCACGGCAGCGTTTGTAGTCATAGCCTTTGTCAGCATGCAGCTTCGCTGGTCGCTTGCGAGGTCGACCCTGCAGGCCTGCAACGCCAGGGATCGCATCCAAGCACCGCTCGAACATCATGGAGTCATGTCTGTTCGCCCCGCTGACAAGAACCACCAGCGGGATGCCTCTGGCGTCTACGACGATGTGCCGCTTGGAGCCGAGTTTTCCTCTGTCGGTGGGGTTCGGGCCTGTTTCCTGGCCCCCCGGGGGCTTGGTACCGAAGAGCCATCAATACTGGCCCGGCTCCAATCGATCTGGTCGTGTTCACGCAAACGCATCAGCATGGCCTGGTGCAACCTCTGCCAAACCCCTGCTGCGCTCCAATTCCGAAGTCGCCGCCAGCAAGTCATGCCGCTGCCATAGCCAAGGGATTGTGGGAGGTCTTCCCATGGAATGCCGGTATGCAACACGAACAAGATGCCGTTGAGGGCGGCCTCATCGCTCACTGCGAGCTTGCGTGCGCCACCTTTGGCGGAGGGAGTGAAGGTGGGGATCAGGGGCTGCAACTGCAGCCACAGTTCTTTGCTAACGGGTTGTCTTGCCATGAGGGCATGAAGCATAACTGCTTCATGCGGGTCTCTTGGGCAGTGGTGTTAGCGACTCTTAGAGTGCTTTATTTTCCGTTTTCTGAGACGACCCCACATAGGGCGAAAAGTCGCCGGCCGTGACGGCCAGTGGCAGGACGAGGGCGCTGGCGAGCAGAGCGCCGGTGAGTGCGATTTTCATCGTGTTCTCCTTATATGCCTATGGAGATCAGACGGCGACCACGGGGAAATCCACCGTGGTGTCGGCGATGTGGTTGGTGTAGTTGGTGAGCGTGTTCAGCGCGACGTTGGCGATCACTTCCAGTATCAGGCCGTCGTCGAGCCCCGCGCGGCGGTAGTTGGCCATGGCGTCGGCCGACACCACGCCGCGTTGCTCGACCAGCGCGCGGGCAAAGCCGGCGATTGCATCGTCAAGTGCGTTGGCCGCCTGGCCGGTGCGGGCCGCGGCGATGGCCTCTGCCGACAGTCCGGCACCTTTGCCGATCAGGGTGTGTGCGCTCAGGCAATACTGGCAGCGATTGGCTTGACCGGCAGCGAGCGCAACGATCTCGCGCTGGGAGGCATTCAGGCGGCCGGTGCCCAGCGTTTCGGACAAGCCGAGGTAGCCATTGAGCGCCGCCGGCGCGTGGGCCAGCGTGGCGAACAGGTTCGGCACCATGCCAAGCTTGGCTTTGACGGCCTTGAGTGTGGCAGCGGTAGCGGCGTCAGCGGTGTCGATGGTCAGGGGGGCGATTTGGGTCATGTCTATCTCCGTAGTGGGTGAGGTGCAAGAGCACGTGGGCATGATCGCCCTTTGTTTGGTACGATATGGCACGTAAAGTATCAAATACGTAACCTATCGTCTTATATGGAGAGTGGAATGGCGGATCGACTGGCCGGCTTGCTCCGGCACTACTCGCTTTCGGCGCGCGTTTTTCACAGCGGCGCCTTCTGTGGGCAGCATCATTACGCGGCGCCGCATGGCTATATCCATCTGGTGCGGCGCGGCCCGATTACGGCGCGTTCGCCCGTGCATGAAGATCTGCTGGTTACCGAGCCGAGCCTGCTGTTTTATCCGCGCGTGGCGTCGCATCGTTTTGTCGCCGCCCCCGGCGATACCGCTGAGCTGTTGTGTGCGGAGGTCGACCTGGGCGCTTCGACGGGCAATCCGTTGGCCATGGCCTTGCCGTCGATGCTGCTGATTCCGTTGGCGGACTTGCCCGGCCTCGGGCCGACGCTAGAGTTGCTGTTTGCCGAAGCCGAGCGCGACCAGTGCGGTCGGCAGGCCGCCATCGACCGCTTGTACGAGTTGCTACTGATCCAGTTGCTGCGTTATCTGATGGATGGGCGGCTTGGCGCCACCGGACTGCTGGCGGGCCTGGCCGACCCGAAACTCGCGCGCGCCATAACCGCCATGCACGATGCGCCGCAGACCGCGTGGTCGCTCGAGGCGCTGGCGGCGAAGGCGGGCATGTCACGCGCGCGCTTCGCCGCCGCGTTCAAGGACGCGGTGGGCGTCACGCCGGGCGACTATCTGGCCGACTGGCGGATGAACGTCAGTTGCACCCTGCTCAAGCAGGGGCGGCCGGTGGCGGTGGTGGCCGACCGCGTCGGCTACGGCAGCCCGAACGCTCTGGCGCGCGCCTTCCGCGTGCGCATGGGCTGCGCCCCGCGCGACTGGCTGGCGCAGCAGCGCGGTGACGCGGCGCTCAGCGGTTCGTGAGTTTGAGTTCGATTCGCCGGTTCTTGGCGTAGGCGGCGCCGGTGTTGCGCTCGTCGAGCGGGTGAAATTCGCATCACGCCGGAACAACTGGCGGAACTCCAGGTGGCGATCCGTCAACGGCTGGTCAGTCTGTTCGTGCGGCGCGGCCGGCTGGACAAGGCTGAGTCAGTGGCGCAGGTAGCTGGATGACGCTGTCCCGCCCTGAGCCGACGCTCACAGGCGGGGATTTCCAGTGTCGTCATTGTCGGCTATTGGCCGGCAGCAGCCCGTCGTTGCCTGATGGATCCAACCCCTCCGCTGCTATAGTGCAGTCGGCTTCTGACGTTCAGTGCAGCCGTCTTCTGAAAACGACAACCTTAGCGTACGATTTTTTCCGAGTTCTGCGGGCTCCCC
>NZ_BCBI01000078.1:0-23161 GCF_001320565.1 Pseudomonas sp. NBRC 111132 | reverse complement strand
TTGCTCCCCCAGCGCCAAGGCTTTTTCCCAGGCCAGTTCATGCAAAGGGTGTTCACTGCGCCATGCCACAAAAGCGGCCTGTGCGGATGAATCGAAATTGGCCTCCTGCATATCGAGCCACCACTCCATCGCCTCCTCACACATTTTTGGCGATAGCGATGGTTCTCGGCTAACGGCGTTCCCGGAAATCGTCATTGCAGCGATCCCGTCACCAGCATGCATCGCGCACCCGCCTTGATGATATGGCGTTTGACGGTGGCGATCGAAATACCCAGCCGTTCGGCAATTTCTCCGTGGCTGAGCCCGTCCAGTTGCGACCAGAGAAAAGCCTTTTTGACGGCGACATCCAGTTCGCAGAGCGCTTCGTCGAGCCGAACCAGCGTCTCGAAAACAATCAGTTGGGTCGCCAGATCCGGCAGCACGCTTTCGTCTTCCGTCTGGAGCGCATCCAGGTAGGCTTTTTCCAAACGTGCGCGGCGATAGTGGTTGGACAGGACACTGCGTGCCACCTTGGCCAAGAAAGGCCGAGGCTGGCGGACTTCAAATGCCTGGTCACTGACCAACAGACGCATGAAGGTGTCCTGCATCAAATCAGCAGCGCGGTGTGAGCAGCTCAATTGCCGATACAGCCAGCTACGCAACCAGCGGTGTTGCTGTTCGTACAGAGCAGTGAACTGAGCGGTATCGACGGATGCCATTGGCGGTCACAGAATTGATGCAAATGAGAAGCGGTATCATATTTGACTAATTGGGTGCCGACAAGGATGCAAAAGGGCGCAGTGTGTGAAGGGCTGCGTAGCAGCCCCAATACCCCTATCCAACGGGAATGGACCACCAGGCTGCGGTAACCGGCCTTGTTACGAAAGCTCAATCGCGGGTTGTGTTCGCACTCCAGCATTTCATCGTGATGCCAAAACCAGGTTTGGCCGAGCAGCCGGTGTCAGTCAAGAAAGCAGTAGTACGAGCCAAAAGGGCAAACCCCTTTCTCGAATCGACTTTATCCCGACCATTACCCCCTTAAATCGGCTGGCAGCTGTCGGAATCCGACGGAACGCTATAACGAAAAAACCCGCCAAAAGGCGGGTTTTACGGGGGTTCCAGAGATTTTGGTAGCCTTCGCTGGAACCTGAACTGGTGCGGAGACAGGAATCGAACCTGCGACCTTCGCGTTACGAGTGCGCTGCTCTACCGACTGAGCTACACCGGCGTGTAGCGCAACGTACCACTGCTCACACCCGCAACGCAAACCCCTGTTTCCGCTAGTTTATTACCCTACCCTCAAGCCCCCTTGCAGCCCTTGGGCGCCAGGCCTTCCTCGATGTCGGTGGTGCACGCCCATCCAGTTGCCGAACGCTTCAAAGTCAGTGACTTGCCCACCACATTGGCCGGCGCATCCACCAGCGTGCAAGCAATGCTGCCGCTGCCATCCGCCGCCTTGCCATCGGCTGCGATCGCACAATGCGCCGTCGCCGGCTGGCCACCCAGCTCGGTTACGCCCGTCACATCTTTCCCGTCATTCAAGCGTAGATCCATCGCCGTCTTCAGCGCGCTGATCTCCAGCAACCCGGCCGCAGCCTTGGAGCGGGCCTGGTGGTTGGTGTACATCGGTAAGGCGATGGTCGCCAGAATGCCGATGATCGCGACGACGATCATCAGTTCGATCAGGGTGATACCGCGTTGCCCTTTCATGAACGTATTTCCTTTTTGATTCGCTAACACGTTGAGGTCCGTGGCGCCCCAACCGGCAGCGGCGCAGTAGGCCTGAACAGACACCTTTTGTCACCCCTGCCCGCTTGGGCGTGATCTTCGCTGAACTACTCTAGTGAGCATCACGGACGCATGCCTTTGCATGGACGCGGCAAGCTGTTTCCAGCCTTGTCGCTGGAGCAGAAAAAGGACCTTCGCATGACTTCATCTTCACTCCTTTACAGCTGGCACGGCACCGACGCCAGCGGCACGCCGGTCAGCGGCCAGACACCTGGCCGCAGCCCGGCTTATGTGCGCGCTGCGCTGATCCGCCAGGGCATCACGGTGGCCAGTTTGTGGCCGGCCAGCGGGCTGACGTTCCGTTTGCCGAAGCGGCGCGAAAAGGCTGACCCGGCAGGGTTCAGCCGGCAGTTGGCGACATTGCTCAGGGCCGGGGTGCCGCTGCTGCAGGCGTTCGAGGTGATGGGGCGCAGTGGTTGCGATGCGGCGCAGGCTGCGTTGCTGGATAGATTGAAACAGGATGTGGCCTCGGGCCTGGGGCTGGCGGATGCGTTGCAGCGTCACCCGGCATGGTTCGATGCGTTGTACTGCAACCTGGTGCGGGTGGGTGAGCATTCCGGCACGCTTGACCGGCAGCTCAAGCAGCTGGCGGGCATGCTGGAGCAGCGACGGGTGCTGCACAAGAAGGTGCGCAAGGCAATGATCTACCCGCTGCTGCTGTTGCTGACCGGGCTGGGGGTGTCAGCGATTTTGTTGCTGGAGGTGATTCCGAAGTTCGAGAGCATGTTCTCGGGCATGGGTACGACGTTGCCGGCATTTACCCAGTGGGTGATCGACTTGTCCACAGGGCTGAGTCGGTTTGCCCCGCTACTGCTGGTGATGGGCGTGGTGCTGGGTTTTGCCGTGCGCCAGCTTTACCGGCAGCACACGCCTGCGCGCCTGTGGATATCTCGGCGGGTGCTGGGCTTGCCGGTGTTTGGCAAATTGCTGGGGCAGGCGGCGCTAGCGCGGTTTGCGCGTAGCCTGGCAACATCCTACGGCGCCGGCGTGGCGTTGCTGGATGCGCTTGTAACGGTGGCTGGAGTGACTGGGGGCGAGCTGCACGAGCAAGCGGTGCTGCGGTTGCGCCAGGGCATGGCCAATGGGCAGGGGCTGAACCAGGCGATGGCCAGTGAACCGCTGTTTCCGCCTTTGCTGGTGCAACTGACGGCCATCGGTGAATCCAGCGGCACGCTGGACCAGATGCTGGAAAAAGCCGCCAGCCATTACGAGGAACAGGTCAGCCAGGCGCTGGACCAGTTGACCAGCCTGCTGGAGCCCGCCATCGTGCTGATCCTGGGCCTGCTGGTGGGGGGCCTGGTGGTGGCGATGTACTTGCCGATCTTCCAGTTGGGTAGCTTGATCTGAACATGACTTCATGGACTTTGCTGGCTGAACAGCCGGCGTACTTCCTCACCCTGGCCACGCTGCTCGGCCTGCTGGTGGGCAGCTTTCTCAACGTGCTGGTGTATCGCCTGCCGATCATGCTGGAGCGGCAATGGCAGCGTGAAGCACAGGAGATGTTGGGGCAGCCGATTGCGCAACACGAACGGTTCGACCTGTGCCTACCGGCCTCCCGCTGCCGACATTGCGCGCATCCGATTCGCGCGTGGGAGAACATCCCGGTGATCAGCTATCTGGCCTTGCGCGGGCGGTGTTCATCCTGCAAAACCCGCATCAGCCCGCGCTACCCGCTGGTGGAAGTGGCCAGCGCGCTGCTTTCGCTGGTGGTGGCCTGGCGCTTTGGCGCTTCGGTCGAAGCCTTGCTGGCATTACCGCTCACCTGGTGCCTGCTGGCCCTGAGCCTGATCGATGCGGACCACCAGTTGCTGCCGGATGCGCTGGTGCTGCCGATGCTGTGGCTGGGGCTTATCGTCAATGCCTTTGGCATCTATGCCCCACTGACCGACGCGCTGTGGGGCGCGGTGGCCGGATACCTCAGCTTGTGGACCGTGTACTGGCTGTTCAAGCTGATCACCGGCAAGGAAGGCATGGGCTATGGCGATTTCAAGCTGATGGCGCTGATCGGGGCCTGGGGTGGCTGGCAGGTGCTGCCGTTGACGCTGCTGCTGTCGTCGGTGGTGGGGGCGCTGGTTGGCCTGTGCTTGCTGCGTTTGCGCCGGCATGCGATGGGGACAGCGATACCGTTTGGCCCTTATCTGGCGATTGCGGGGTGGATTGCTGTGCTCTGGGGTGATGAAATGTACGCCTCTTACATGCAACTGCTTGGATACTGATGGCCACTGCAGCCTTTACCCCCTGGATTCTCGGCCTGACCGGCGGCATTGGTAGCGGCAAGAGCGCCGCTGCCGAACGCTTCGTCGAGCTTGGCGTGCACCTGGTCGATGCCGACCAGGCAGCGCGCTGGGTGGTCGAACCTGGCCGCCCGGCCTTGGCCAGCATCGTCGAGCGCTTCGGCCCGGGTGTGCTGCAGGCGGACGGCCAACTCGACCGCGCCGCTCTGCGCCAACTGATCTTCGCCGATCCGGCGCAGCGCAAATGGCTGGAGCAACTGCTGCACCCGCTGATCGGGCAGGAGATTTTCAGCTACCTGGCAAAGGCGCAGTCGCCTTATGCAATCTACGTGTCGCCGCTGCTGATCGAGTCGGGCCAGTACCACAAAACCCAGCGTGTACTGGTGATCGATGCACCGCAAGAACTGCAAATAGCCCGTACTCTGGCGCGCGACAACACCAGTGCCGAGCAGGTGCAAGCGATTCTGCAGGCCCAACTGGCCCGCGAGGAACGCCTGCGCCATGCCGATGATGTGCTGGTCAACGACGGCGACCTGGCCGCACTGCATGAGCAGATTGACCGCCTGCACCACTTTTACCTGACTTTGAAAGGAGGCCAGCCATGAGCCAGCCGTTGACCGTCGATTGCCCGACCTGTGGCGCACCTGTGGAATGGACCGAAAAAAGCGCGTTCCGGCCGTTTTGCTCGGACCGCTGCAAACTGATCGACCTGGGGGCCTGGGCGGCCGAGGAGCACAAGATTGCGGGGTCGGAAGAGTCCGAAGATGAGCTGTATTCGGGGGACCTGGAGCCGCGGCACTGAGCTGATTGCAAGGCGGTTGTGCCGGGCCTCTTGCCCCAGACCAAATCCTTGAGACTGGCGCGGTACCTGTAGGAGCGGCCTTGTGTCGCGATGGGCTGCAAAGCAGCCCCAGCAATTGTTGCTCTAACGCCAAAAACGGGGGCTGCTTTGCAGCCCATCGCGACACAAGGCCGCTCCTACAGGGTCCCCCACTATTTTCTAGACCGCATGATCACCGCTCATCTTCCTTCCAGGGCGCCTGCAGGTACCGTGTGCGGTTGAAGGTTTCCAGCCATTCCGGGCAGAACACCACTAGCGCACTGATGACCATGCCGTTGATGAACGCTTCGGGGAACATCATCAGCCACAGGTAGCCGACAAAGTCGCTGAGCCACTCCGGCAGGGCAAAGCGCCCATCCAGCCACAACACCCCCAGCGCCGCAAGCACACAAACCAGCACGGTCAGCGCGGCCGGGAAGAACCCCGAACAGAAGATATAAACGAACAGGTTGCGCGGCTGGGCACGTTCGACCAAGACCGCGCACACTTCGGTAATCAGCACCGGCAAGCCCACCAGCAACAAGCCATTCACCCCCAACGCTGCCAGGTCCTGACGCCCCAACACGAGCAAACCAAGCTGGGCCATGACCCCGCCCAGCACCGCCAGCGGCCAGTCCAGCAACAGGGTGACCGCCGTCATGCCAATGAAGTGGTAAGACACCCCGGTATCGAAATCGCGCCTCACCAGCCACAGTGCGAACAGGCAAAAGACTGTGCCAAACAGCAAATGCTGACGGCGCCGGTCGGTGAACAGCTCAACCCAGCGAACCCGGCTTACCGCCCAGATCAGCAATGGCACATAACCCAGCCAACCAAGGGTAAGGGTGGTGCCGGACAACACCTGCGCGCTGATCACCTGACAAATACCCCTATCGATGCTATGGACAATCCCAGTCTACACCCATTCAAATTCAGCATCTTATCGTCATGGTTTAACGGCTAAGCTTGTCTGCATGGATGACTCAGACTACCTGCGCCTGCTTACCATCCAGGCCGAACAAGCCAATGCCTTTCTCTCCAACGCCCGCAAGTGGGAGCGGGAGCGTTGGGTGTGCCAGCGCCTGTTGCAGGGGTTGAACATTCCCTATCGCAGCGAGGACTTCACCCCAGCCGGCCAGGAGCCGCCGGACGTGTTGTTCCGCGACGCGGCCTTCGAGGTATTTTTCGTGCTCGACGAGGGCCGCCGACTGAACGATGAATGGCGCGAAGAGCTGCAGCGCAGGCGCAGTGCGTTTTCCTTGGCGCAGCTGGTGCGGCGTGAAGCACGCCCACGGCGCATCAGTGCCACCGAATTGCTGGGGCGCCTGGCGCCGACCTTGCGCAAGAAGGCGCACAATTACCGGGAACGCGGGCTGGAGCTGAACGAGCTGGACATCATCGCGTTCTCCAGCCTCAAGCGCGAAGTGCTCGACCTCAACACCCACTTCCCGCCGCCCACCGAGTACCTGCGCCAGGGCTGGCGCTCACTGTCGCTGGTCGGGCCAACCTTTGCCCGGGTGCTGTTCGCCCACCCTGACGCGCCAGACTTCCTGCGCGGCAACCTGGGCCGCAGCATCGTCTTCGACGTAGGCATCAGTCTTTGATCCAGTGCAGCGAATGTTTGCGATGGCGTACACTCGGCGCCAGGGATAGAAAGCATTATCATTTGTTTCAAGCGCTTGCGCGAACGCTGTAGCGTTTGCGCAGTCACAAACGTCTACCTGACGAGGCCCACCATGACCAGCCGCCTGAACCCGGAAGATCAGCGTCGTGTCGATGAGTATCTGCGAGCCCCCCAGCACCAAGTCGAGCGCAGGCCCTTCCGGCCGTGGCTGCTCCTTGTGCTGGTGCTGGCCGTGACCATCGGGTTGGGTCTCATCAGCCGCCTGCTGAGTGGACTGGTGCTATGAGCTGCTTCGCGCTCGCCCTTCCCTCGTGCAGTTTGCGGCCGCCCCTCAGGGGCACGAATTCCGTAAACCTTATGAGATATTCCCATGACTCATCGCATCGTGATTGTCGGCGGCGGCGCCGGCGGCCTGGAACTGGCGACCCGCCTGGGTAAAAGCCTGGGCAAGCGCAAGCAGGCCGACATCACCCTGGTCGACGCCAACCTCACGCACATCTGGAAGCCATTGCTGCACGAAGTGGCCGCTGGCTCGCTGAACTCCTCGGAAGACGAACTGAACTACGTGGCCCAGGCCAAGTGGAACCACTTCAATTTCCAGTTAGGGCGCATGAGCGGCCTGGACCGTGAAGGCAAACAGATTCAACTGGCCGCCACCCTCGATGAAGAGGGCCGCGAGCTGTTGCCTGCGCGCACCCTGGGCTACGACACCCTGGTCATCGCCGTGGGTTCCAACACCAACGACTTCGGCACCCTGGGCGCAGCGCAACATTGCCTGTTCCTGGATACCCGCAAGCAGGCCGAGCGCTTCCACCAGCAACTGCTCAACCACTACCTGCGCGCCCACGCCGGCGACGTGGCCAGCGAAAAAATCAGCGTAGCCATTGTGGGCGCCGGCGCCACCGGTGTGGAACTGGCGGCCGAGCTGCACCATGCCGCCCACGAGCTGGCGGCCTATGGCCTTGACCGCATCCAGCCCAAAGACATGCACATCACCCTGATCGAGGCCGGCCCGCGCGTACTGCCGGCGCTGCCGGAGCGCATCAGCGTGCCGGTGCACAAGACCCTGGAGAAACTCGGGGTGAAGGTGATGACCAACGCCGCGGTCAGTGAAGTGACCGAGGACGGCCTGAAAACCAAGGACGGCGAAGTGATCCAGGCCAGCCTCAAAGTGTGGGCGGCGGGTATCCGTGCGCCAGGCTTCCTCAAGGACATCGATGGCCTGGAAACCAATCGCATCAACCAGCTGGTTGTACGCCCTACCCTGCAAACTACCCGCGATGACAACATCTTCGCCTTCGGTGACTGCGCCGCCTGCCCGCAACCCGGCAGCGACCGCAACGTACCGCCACGGGCCCAGGCTGCGCACCAACAGGCTTCGATGCTGGCGCAAAGCCTGAAGGCGCGGCTGGAGAACAAGGCGCTGCCGACCTACGAGTACAAGGACTACGGCTCGCTGGTGTCGCTGTCGCGCTTCTCGGCGGTGGGCAACCTGATGGGTAACCTGATGGGCAGTGTGAAGCTGGAAGGCTGGCTGGCGCGGATGTTCTACGTGTCGCTGTACCGCATGCACCAGATGGCGTTGTACGGGTTCTTCCGCACGGCGTTGATGATGCTGGGTAGCAAGATTGGCCGGGGTACAGAACCGCGCTTGAAGCTGCACTGACAGTTGCCGGGGGCGCTAAGCGCCCCTCTCGCGGCGCAAGGCCTGCAAGGCAGGCCCAACATTCTGACAGGCAAAGAAAAAGGGCATCTCTTGCGAGATGCCCTTTGTTCATGGTGGGTCGTGTAGGATTCGAACCTACGACCAATTGGTTAAAAGCCAACTGCTCTACCAACTGAGCTAACGACCCAAAAATGGTCGGGGTGAGGGGATTCGAACTCCTGACATCCTGCTCCCAAAGCAGGCGCGCTACCGGACTGCGCTACACCCCGGGTCTTTCAAAAAAAAGGGCATCTCTTTGAGATGCCCTTCTTTACATGGTGGGTCGTGTAGGATTCGAACCTACGACCAATTGGTTAAAAGCCAACTGCTCTACCAACTGAGCTAACGACCCGGAAAATGGTCGGGGTGAGGGGATTCGAACTCCTGACATCCTGCTCCCAAAGCAGGCGCGCTACCGGACTGCGCTACACCCCGAGATTGGCTCCGCGACCTGGACTCGAACCAGGGACCCAATGATTAACAGTCATTTGCTCTACCGACTGAGCTATCGCGGAACTGAACTTCGGTACAACTCCGAAGACTGTGTTCGCTTCGGACTCTTTAGCTGCTTCGCTTTCGCGTTGTCGCTGCTGAGGCCGGCTATTCTACATTCTTCGTTTTGCTTGTCAACCACTTTTTTTCATTCAACTTACTGATTTGTAAGTTGTTTTGCGGTCACCGTTGTTGCTGGTGATTCGCTTAGTGCCTGACAACGCGGCGTATATTAGGGGCACTCTAAATATGATGCAAGCAAAAATTTCAAAAATTTCAGCAAGTTATCCAAAGCGGCCGGAAAGCCCCGGTTTTACTGGGCTGTGCCGGCTTCTTCGCTGGCAAACCCGCCCCTCTCGGTATCCACAGCGCCTGTAAAGAAGCAAAAAAAAGCCCCGCAGGTGCGGGGCTCATGAGGATGCAAATTAGCCAAAGACGATTTCGTCGCCTTCCACCTTGGCGGTAATCGCCGCACCCGGCACAAACTTGCCTGCCAGGATCAGCTGCGCCAATGGGTTTTCGATCCAGCGCTGGATTGCCCGCTTCAGCGGCCGTGCGCCGTATACAGGGTCGTAACCCACGGCAATCAGCTTGTCCAACGCGTCCGGGCTCAAGCTCAGCGACAGTTCGCGCTCCAGCAGACGGCTGCGCAGGCGGCCCAGCTGAATCTCGGTAATGCCGGCGATCTGCTCACGGCCCAGTGGCTCGAACACCACCACTTCGTCGATGCGGTTGATGAACTCCGGACGGAAGTGCGCACCCACCGCATCCATCACCGCCGCACGTTGCGCCTCGCGGTCACCCACCAGCTCCTGAATCTGCGCCGAGCCCAGGTTGGAAGTCATCACGATCACGGTGTTGCGGAAGTCCACGGTGCGCCCATGACTGTCAGTCAGGCGGCCGTCTTCCAGCACCTGCAGCAGTACGTTGAACACATCCGGGTGGGCCTTCTCCACCTCGTCCAGCAGCACCACCGAGTATGGCTTGCGCCGTACAGCCTCGG
The DNA here is from genome assembly GCF_001320565.1 of Pseudomonas sp. NBRC 111132. Taxonomy (NCBI): domain Bacteria; kingdom Pseudomonadati; phylum Pseudomonadota; class Gammaproteobacteria; order Pseudomonadales; family Pseudomonadaceae; genus Pseudomonas; species Pseudomonas sp. NBRC 111132. The sequence continues at coordinate 13,516 of NZ_BCBI01000078.1, read as the reverse complement.
TCAGGTAGCCGCCCTCTTCATAACCTACATAGCCTGGCGGTGCACCAATCAGGCGAGCCACGGAGTGCTTCTCCATGAACTCGGACATGTCGATGCGCACCATCGCCTCTTCGGTGTCGAACAGGAACTCGGCCAGCGCCTTGCACAGTTCGGTCTTGCCCACGCCGGTAGGGCCGAGGAACAGGAACGAACCACTTGGCCGGTTCGGGTCGGACAGCCCGGCACGCGAGCGGCGCACGGCGTTGGCCACGGCGGTTACCGCCTCGCCCTGACCGATCACGCGCTGGTGCAGCAACGCTTCCATCTTCAGCAGCTTCTCACGCTCGCCTTCGAGCATCTTGGCCACGGGAATACCGGTCCACTTCGACACCACTTCGGCAATTTCTTCCTCGGTCACCTTGTTGCGCAGCAACTGGTTCTCGGTCTTGCCGTGCTGGTCGACCATCTGCAGGCTGCGCTCCAAGTCCGGGATCACCCCGTACTGCAGTTCGGCCATGCGGCTCAGGTCGCCTTTGCGACGGGCGGTTTCCAGCTCCTGGCGAGCCTGCTCGATCTTTTGCTGGATCTGCGCCGAGCCCTGCACTTCGGCTTTTTCCGAGGCCCAGATTTCCTCCAGGTCGGAATACTCACGCTCCAGCCGCTCGATTTCCTCGGTCAGCTTCTCCAGGCGTTTTTTTGCCGCTTCGTCTTCTTCTTTCTTCAGCGCCTGCGACTCCACCTTCAACTGGATCAGGCGGCGATCAAGGCGGTCGAGCACTTCCGGCTTGGAGTCGATCTCCATACGGATACGGCTGGCCGCTTCGTCGATCAGGTCAATGGCCTTGTCCGGCAGCTGGCGGTCAGTGATGTAGCGATGGCTGAGCTTGGCCGCAGCGATAATTGCACCGTCGGTGATGGCCACCTTGTGGTGCACTTCATAGCGCTCTTTCAGGCCACGCAGGATGGCGATGGTGTCTTCCTCGCTCGGCTCCTCTACCAGCACCTTCTGGAAACGGCGCTCCAGGGCGGCGTCCTTCTCGATGAACTGGCGATACTCGTTCAGCGTAGTGGCACCGACGCAGTGCAGCTCGCCGCGGGCCAGGGCCGGCTTGAGCATGTTGCCGGCGTCCATGGCGCCCTCGCCTTTGCCAGCGCCGACCATGGTGTGCAGTTCGTCGATGAACAGGATGATCTGGCCTTCCTGCTTGGACAGCTCGTTCAGCAGGCCTTTCAGACGCTCTTCGAACTCGCCGCGGTATTTGGCACCGGCAATCAGCGCCCCCATGTCCAGCGCCAGCAGGCGCTTGCCCTTGAGGCCGTCTGGCACTTCACCATTGATGATGCGCTGGGCCAGGCCCTCGGCGATGGCGGTTTTACCCACGCCAGGCTCACCGATCAGCACCGGGTTGTTCTTGGTACGGCGTTGCAGTACCTGCACGGTACGGCGGATTTCATCGTCACGGCCGATCACCGGGTCCAGCTTGCCTTCTTCGGCACGCTTGGTCAGGTCGACGGTGTACTTGTCCAGGGCCTGGCGCGACTCCTCGGCGTTGGCGTCATTCACTGCCGCGCCGCCGCGCAGGTTGTTGATGGCGTTTTCCAGGGCTTTCTTGGTCACGCCCTGGCTCAGCAGCAGTTTGCCGAGTTTGCTGTTCTCGTCCATGGCGGCCAGCAGTACCAGTTCGCTGGAAATGAACTGGTCACCCTTCTGCTGGGCCAGGCGGTCGGCCTGGTTGAGCAGGCGCGCCAGGTCCTGCGACATGTTCACATCGCCGGTGGGGTTCTGGATTTTCGGCAGTTGGTCGAGCTCTTTCACCAGCCCTTGGCGCAGGCTGTTGATGTCGAAGCCTACCTGCATCAGCAGAGGCTTGATGGAGCCGCCCTGCTGTTCAAGCAGCGCCTGTACCAGGTGCACGGGCTCGATGGCAGGGTGGTCCATGCCAACGGCCAGGGACTGGGCATCGGATATTGCAAGTTGCAGCTTGCTGGTCAAACGGTCTATTCGCATGGTGTACCTTCCTTTAAAGGGCAGGTCGGAGCGATGGACAGCGCCTGTTTATGAAGAACCTGCCTGAGATGACCTTATAGATAAGGTTGATTCTGGAAGATTCAAGCGTAGCGGGGTTGACCGAAGTCAACCTGTTGGATTAGCGAGGCTCCAGCCACACCAAGGATGCAAACCGCCCACCCTGCGGGGTACGGCGATAGGAGAAGAACCGCTGATCGCTGACCGTGCAAAAGCCACCGCCATAAACGGCAGTGACGCCACGAGCAGCCAGGCGAATACGCGCCAGCTCATAGATGTCGGCCATCAGCTTGCCCGGCCGCTCGCCCTCGACAAACGCCCGGGCGGCTTCTGGATGCACGGCAGTGAAGGCATCGCGCACTTCCAGCCCTACCTCGAACGCCTGCGGGCCAATGGCCGGCCCCAACCACACCAGCACCTCTTCCGCCGGCAGTGCCAAGCGGTCCAAGGTGGCTTCCAGCACACCGCCAGCCAGCCCACGCCAGCCTGCATGTGCCGCGGCCACACGGGTGCCCGCGCGGTCACAGAACAGCGCAGGCAGGCAATCGGCAGTCATCACGGTGCAGGCAATGCCAGGCTGGTCGGTCCAGCTGGCGTCGGCCTCGGCCACCACGGCTGGGTCGGCAGCCGCCACCACCAGGCCATGTACCTGCTTGAGCCAGGCCGGCTGAATGGCGAACGGGGCGCTGAGGCGACGGCGGTTCTCGGCGACGGCGGCAGGGTCGTCCCCCACGTGGTCGCCAAGGTTGAAGGTTTCATAAGGCGGCAGGCTGACGCCGCCCTGACGGGTGGTGACACAGGCGCGAACCGAGGCCGGGGCCGGCCAGTCGGGGATCAGCAGCGGCTGCGCCAGGCCACTCATCCGATGAAGCTCTCGCGGTCCTGGTTCAAAAGCGACAGCAGCCAGACGAAGTCATCCGGCAGTGGCGACTCCCACTTCATGATTTCACCGGTAATCGGGTGGGCCAAGGCGAGGAAACGCGCATGCAGCGCCTGGCGCGGGAAGGTCTTGACCGCCTCGACCATGGTTGGGCTGGCAGCCGGCGGAATACGGAAGCGCCCGCCGTACGTCTGGTCGCCAACCAGGGGAAAACCTACATGGGCCATATGCACGCGAATCTGGTGGGTGCGGCCGGTTTCCAGCTTCACTCGTACATGGGTGTGCGAGCGGAAGCGCTTGAGCACACGGTAATGGCTGACCGCCGGCTTGCCGCCGTCGGTTACCGCCATGCGCTGGCGCATGCCGCCATGGCGGCCAATGGGCGCGTCGATCTTGCCACCGGCTGTCACCACACCAATCACGATGCACTCGTAGATACGGCTGACCTTGCGGGCCTGCATCTGCTCGACCAGCTTGGTCTGCGCCTGCAAGGTCTTGGCCACCACCATCAAGCCGGTGGTGTCCTTGTCCAGGCGGTGAACGATACCGGCGCGCGGCACGTTGACGATGTCTGGCACGTGGTGCAGCAGCGCATTGAGCAGCGTACCGCTGGCATGCCCGGCGGCCGGGTGCACGACCAGCCCGGCAGGCTTGTTGATCACCATGATATGGTCGTCTTCGTAGACGATATCCAGTTCGATATCTTCTGCGATCCACTCACCCTGGGCCTCTTGCTCGGCCTCCAAGGCAAGCAGCGAACCGCCATAGACGAGGTCTCGAGGGCGCACGACTGCACCATCGACCGTCAGGCGGCCCTCTTTGATCCACGAAGTTAGCCGCGAACGCGAGTACTCGGCGAACAATTGGGCGGCGACCTGGTCGAGGCGTTGGCCGCCCAGTTCGGACGGTACCTCTGCGCTAAGTTGAATGATCTCGGACATGCTCGATTCGGCGGGCGCACAGCCTTTGGTTTCGGCTGCGAGCTTGTGGTTAAATACGGCTTCTTTTGTCCCGGGGTTGGCCGGGGCGCTCATCATAACAGGACGGCACCGCCCAAGACAGCGGCCGTCAAAGGGACGCAAGCCGCCATGCAAGTGAAACACCTGCTGCTGATCGCCATCCTCGGGCTTACCGCGGCCTGTTCCTCTAATAAAGAGGTCATTGACGAGAACCTCAGCGAGGCCGAGCTGTACCAGCAGGCCCAGGCTGATCTGGACAACTCCAGCTACACCAGCGCCGTGAACAAGCTCAAGGCCCTGGAATCGCGCTACCCGTTCGGCCGCTATGCCGACCAGGCGCAGCTCGAGCTGATCTACGCCAACTACAAGAACTCCGAGCCTGAGGCCGCCAAGTCGGCCGCCGAGCGCTTCATCCGTCTGCACCCGCAGCACCCGAACGTCGATTACGCCTACTACCTCAAGGGCCTGACCTCGTTCGACCAGGACCGTGGCCTGCTGGCGCGCTTCCTGCCACTGGACATGACCAAGCGTGACCCGGGCGCCGCCCGCGACTCGTACAACGAGTTCGCCCAGCTGACCAGTCGCTTCCCCAACAGCCGCTACGCGCCAGACGCCAAGCAGCGCATGATCTACCTGCGCAACCTGCTGGCCTCGTACGAAATCCACGTGGCCGATTACTACCTGAGCCGCCAGGCTTACGTAGCTGCCGCCAACCGGGGCCGCTACGTGGTCGAGAACTTCCAGGAAACCCCATCGGTCGGTGACGGCCTTGCAGTGATGGTCGAGTCGTACCAGAAAATGCACCTGGACGAACTGGCCGCCAGCAGCCTGGAAACCCTCAAGCTCAACTACCCGGACCACCCGAGCCTGGTCGATGGCGAGTTCCAACCCAAGCAGACCGAGTCTGACGGCCGTGGCTGGCTGTCCAAGGCCACCCTGGGCCTGATCGAGACCGACGCCCCGCTGCCGCCGGGCGAAACCCGCGCCAACCAGGACGTGGTCAAGCAGTTCCAGGACGCGCGTGACGAGATGCCGCAAGAGCTGCTGCCTAAAGACGAAAACGGCGACCCGATCGTGCCGGAAGGCCCGAAAGAGGCCGAGAAAGACCGCTCCTGGTTCAGCTACATGACCTTTGGTCTGTTCGACTGACCCGCAGCGGTAAATGAAAGGGAAGCCTTGGGCCTCCCTTTTTTATTGGCCGCGTCCTAGACTGTCGGCTTCTTCAATCGACAAGCTGGACACCATGGTTCGCCTACTTTTCTGGATTGCCCTGATCGCCGCCGCGTTCTGGCTGTGGCGCAAGTTCAAAGTCAGCCAACAGTCGCACCCCGAGGCGAAGCTGGATGCGCCGCTGAAGATGGTGCGCTGCGCCCATTGCGGTGTGCACCTGCCCAACGACCGGGCACTGCAGCAAGGCAACGATTGGTATTGCAGCCAGGCACACTTGCAGCAAGGCCCTGGCCGCCAGAACTGAACACAAAGCCCGCTGTGGAGCGACCTTGCGTCGCTCCTACACTCGCTACGCATACTCCTGCCGATACTTATCCCTCCCCGACCCTTTCACACCATTTACGACCCCTCCCCCGCCGCCAGCATTGACCCACCCCAGTAAAATTCGCTAAATCCTATTTATCCGCATAAATATGAAAAATAGCGAAATGCTCAAACCCAAACGCAAGCGCCAGAAGCTGTCCGATGTGATCGTCGAATCGGTCAAGCGCTCGATCGTCACCGAAGCGCTGCACCCAGGCGATCGCCTGCCCACCGAACGTGAGCTGATGGAGCATTTCGAGTGTTCCAAGGGCACCGCCCGCGAAGCGCTCAAGGCGTTGGAGGTCGAAGGCCTGGTGAGCACCCGTACCGGGCCGACCGGCGGCGCCTACCTGAACGAAGTGGGCACCGAACCGGCCAGCCGTGCGTTGCGCAACTACCTGCACTTTCAACACCTGGACGGCGAGCAGGTGTACCAGCTGCGCAAAGTCATCGAGGTGGAGCTGGCGGTCTCGGTGATGGGCAAGCTGAGCGAAGCGGACTATGCCGTGCTGCAGGCCAACATCGATTTCTGCAGCGCGCCGGAAGACAGCGAAGAAGGCCAGCGCGAGCAGCGCCTGGCCGAGCTGGAGTTCCACACCTTGCTGGCCGACCGCTGCCCCAACCCGTTGCTGCGTTTCATGGCGGTGTTCCTCAACGACCTGTTGCGCGACCTGGTAGTGCTGAAAAAGGCCTACCTGCCCAAGCGCCAACAGTTCGCCGCCGCCAACATCGACTACCACAAGCAACTGCTGACCGCCCTGCGCGCCAGCGACGAACCCGCTGTACGCCGGCTGATGCACGAACACATGTGCGACGCCGAGCACCACATGACCGCGCTGGAAGGCGAGGTTGCCCGTAACTTCCTGCTGGAGTTCAACCACAACCACTGATGCGCCTGGAAAGAGGCCTGCACACAGGCCCGGCCGTACCCGCTTTGTCATTGCCACTCCTGCCTAATAACCACAACCAAGGAGTTACTCATGCAAAGACGTACCCTGCTCAAGGCAGGCCTTGCCCTGGGTGCCTTAGGTAGCCTCCCCTTGGGGGCGCACCGGGCATTCGCCGACCAACCGTTGACCTTCTATGGGCTCAAGTCCATGTCGGGCGCCTTCGCCAGCTACGGCAAGTACGCCGACATGGGCTCGCGCCTGGCCATTGCCGAGTACCCCCAGCTGCTCGGCCACCCGCTCAAGTACAAAGTCATCGACACCGAAGGCAACGCCGGCAAGGCGGTGCGCAAGGTACAGGAAGCCATCGGCCAGGATGGCGCACGCTTCTTCCAGGGCTGCACCCTGTCCTCCTCGGCACTGGCGGTGTCGAAGGAAATCCACAAAGCCGGCGGCGTGTTCATGACGCCTGTGGGCGCCGACGAAATCACCGGCAAAGACTGCAACGCCTCGACCTTCCGCTGGTCGGTGCCCACCTACGGCGCCATTCGCGAAACCTTGGTGCCGATGATCCGCCAACTACCACAGGCCAAGCGCTGGTACACCATCACCCCGCAATACGTGTTCGGTGACGCGTTGCTGGACAACGCCCGCAAGGTGTTCGCCGAGCTTGGGGTGGAACACATCGGTAACAGCTACCACTCGCTGCAGGAGCAGGAATTCTCTGGCTACCTGACCAACGCCATCGCCGCCAAACCCGACGTGCTGGTGTTGCTCAACTTCGGCAGCCAGGCCTCCAACGCCCTGCGCCAGGCGGTCAACTTCGGCATCAAGGACCGCATGAAAGTGCTGATGGTGTGGTCTGCCGGCCTCGACCAGTTCCAGGAGCTGGGCAGCGACGTGCTCGAGGGCGTGTACCTGGGCGCGCAGTACTGGCACCAGGTCGATACCCCGCTGAACAAGCAGTTGGTCGCCGCCACCCGCAAGGCTTACGGCATCAACCCCAACTACCCACTGGCCGCTGACTACATCGGCACCAAGGTCATGCTCGAGGCCATCGTCAAGGCTGGCAGCCTGGACGGTGCCGCCGTGTCTGCGGCATTGCAGGGCATGCGCTTCCAAGGCCCGACCGGCGAAGAACTGATCCGCCCGGGTGACCATCAGGTGCTCAAGGATTACTACCTGCTGCGCGGCAAGCCCCAGGGGCAGATGCGCGACGAGGACGACCTGGCCGAAGTCATCAGTTCGGGCCGCTCGTTCGTCGAGGTCGACCACACCGGTTGCGCCCTGGCCTGAAGCCGCGGCGTTAGTCACAAACACTTGTACAGGCAGCCGCCTCGCGCGCTGTCGAGGGCACGCTCATGCTCGATTTGTACCTGTTCCAACTGCTCAACGGCCTGGGCCTGGGGATGATCTACTTCCTCATCGCCGTGGGCCTGACGATCATTTTCGGCCTGCTCAACTTCGTCAACTTCGCCCACGGTGCGTTCTTCTTGCTGGGCGCCTACCTGTGCTACACCGCCGTAGCGATAACCGGCAACTTCTGGCTGGCGCTGCTGATTGCGCCGCTGGTAGTGGCCGCACTGGCGTGGGCGGTCGAGCGCCTGTTGATCAAGCGCATCTACCACCTGCCGCACACCTTCCAGATCCTCGTCACCCTCGGCATCGCACTGATCATCCAGGAAGCCTCGGTGCTGATCTGGGGCCCGGTGGGCAAGAACATTGCCGTACCGCCGGAGCTGCGCGGCGTGCTGATCCTCGGTGACTTCATCTACCCCTACTACCGCCTGTTCCTGATCGGCTTCGCCGCGCTGATCGGCGTTGGCTTGTGGTTGCTGCTGGAGCGCACCCGCTTCGGCGCACTGGTGCGCGCGGGTAGCGAAAGCACCGAAACCGTATCGCTGCTGGGCACCAATATCTTTCGCCTGTTCTCCCTGACCTTCGCCCTGGGCGTGGGCCTGGCTGGCGTGGCCGGTGTGCTGTTCGCACCGTTACGCGGTGCCCAGCCCTTCGTCGGCCCCGAAATCCTCGGCATTGCCTTCGTGGTGGTGGTGATCGGCGGCATGGGCTCGTTCGGCGGTGCGCTGGTTGGCGGCCTGCTGGTGGGTGTGGTGCAAAGCATGATGACCAGCCTCTGGCCGCAAGGCGCCAGCCTGATGATCTACGGCGCCATGGCCGCAGTGATCCTGGTCCGTCCCTATGGCCTGTTCGGGAGAGCCTGACATGAGCGAGAAAAACCCATTGCCAGTCGCCAAGGGCCGCACCCCGGCACTGCTGTTGCTGGTGGTTGCCAGCCTGGTGGCGCTGCCGTTGCTGCTGCCTTCGGCCACCCTGGCCACCGAAATCCTGATCTTTGCCCTGGCCGCCCTGGCCTGCAACCTGCTGCTCGGCTACACCGGCCTGCTGTCGTTCGGCCAGGGCATCTTCTTTGGCGTGGGCGCCTATGGCGCGGCGCTGCTGATGATTCACCTGCACTGGGGCATGTTCGCCGCGCTGCTTGGCGCAGCCGTGTTCGGCGCCTTCCTGGCACTGCTGGTGGGTGCATTGGCGATCCGCCGCACGGGCATCTACTTCGTCATGCTGACCCTGGCCTTCAGCCAGATGGCCTATTTCCTGGCTTATACCCTAAGCGGCTGGACCGGCGGCGACAACGGCCTGCTCGATGTGCCCCGGCCCAACATCGAAATCGCCGGCCATGTGCTGGTCGACCTGGCTGACCCTCGGCATTTCTATGTGTTCGTCGCCGTGCTGTTCCTGTTGATTTTCGCCGCTGCCTTGCGGGTGATCCGCTCGCCATTCGGCAGCACCCTGCTGGCTATCCGCGAGAACGAGACCCGCGCTGCCGCCATTGGCTACGACACCCGCCACTTCAAGATCCTGGTGTTCATGCTGTCGGGCGCCATCACCGGCATCGCCGGCGCGCTGTACGCCATGCTGCTGCACTTTGCGCCGCTGTCGAACATCGACCTGATGATGAGCGAGAACATCCTGATCATGACTATCGTCGGCGGCACCGGCTCGCTGTTCGGCTCGCTGCTGGGGGCCGGCGCCATCGTGCTGCTGGGTGACGTGCTGTCGGAGCTGTGGCCACGCTGGCTGATGCTGCTGGGGGTCATCCTGATTCTGGTGGTGGTGTTCATGCGGGGCGGCCTGTGGGGTGGACTGGCCGAACTGGGCAAGCGCCTGCTGGCCACCCGCAGTGCCAATGACAAACCCCAGGCCAAGACCAAGGAGACCCTATGATGAGCGACTACCTCCTGGAAACCCGCCAACTGGAGCTGGCCTACGGGCCGTTCAAGGCAGTCGCAGGCGTTGACCTCAAGGTCCGCGCCGGCACCATCCACACCGTCATCGGCCCCAACGGTGCTGGCAAGACCAGCCTGTTCCACTGCTTGACCGGCGAGCGTCAGGCCACGGCGGGCAAGATCCTGTTCAACGGCCAGGACATCATCCGCAAGCCGTCCCACGGGCGGGTGGCGCTGGGCATGGCGCGTTCGTTCCAGCTCACCAGCCTGTTCCAAAACCTGTCCGTGCGCGAAAACCTGCGCTTGGCCGCCCAGGGCCGAGACGGCCTGGGCGCCCTGAATTTCTGGCGCAGTGTGGAGCACAAACGCAGCCACTGGAACACCGCCGACCAGGTGCTGGAACGCCTGAAGCTGAGCGCCCGCGCCGAAACCCTGGCCGGCGAGCTGTCACACGGCCAGCAACGGGTGCTGGAAGTGGGCATGTCGATCTGCGCCAAGCCCACCCTGCTGATGCTCGACGAACCCACCTCGGGCATGGGCATCGACGACATTCCGGTGATGACCGACCTGATCAGCGACCTCGGCCGCGACCACACCGTGCTGCTGATCGAGCACAACATGAGCATCGTCATGTCGATCAGCCAGCGCATCACGGTGATGAGCCACGGCCAGATTCTGGTCGAGGGTACCCCTGAACAGGTGCGCAACGACGAGCGCGTACGCACCGCCTACCTTGGAGAGGCCGCCTGATGCTCAACGTCGATTCGATCCACTCCTATTACGACAAGAGCCATGTGCTCGAAGGTGTCTCGCTCAAGGTTGAAGCAGGCGAACTGGTGACGCTGCTCGGGCGCAATGGTGCCGGCAAGACCACCACCCTGCGCAGCATCCTTGGCATCGTCCGCCCACGGCAGGGGCAGATCAGCTTCAACGGCCAACAGTTGGTCGGCCGTGAAATCTTCGATATCGCCCGGCTTGGTATTGCCCTGGTGCCTGAGCACCGTGGCATCTTCCGCCAGCTCAGTGTGGAAGAGAACCTGAAGATAGCCGTGCGCAAGGCCAGCCGCTGGCAGCTGGAGGACGTCTACAGCATGTTCCCACGGCTCAAGGAGCGGCGCCGCAATGGTGGTTTCGCCCTGTCCGGTGGCGAGCAGCAGATGCTGGCCATCGCCCGCGCCCTGCTCAACGGCCCCAAGCTGCTGATCCTCGACGAACCCACCGAAGGCCTGGCCCCGGTGATCGTCGACGAGCTGGTGAAGATCCTGCGGCGGATCAAGGACGAAGGCCTGTCGATCCTGCTGGTGGAGCAAAACCTGATGGTCTGCGATGCACTCGCCGATCGCCATTACGTGCTTGAACAGGGCCGGGTCGCCTACCAGGGCAGCGCCGCGCAGTTCCGCGAGGACCCAAGCATCAAGAACCGTTACCTGGCCCTGAGCGCCTGAAAGGAGAACGCCCATGAACACCCGCACCGATCCTTCGCAGCACTTGCTTGGCCAAGGTTCACTGGTCAGCCGCGAGCGCCTTTGGCAATCGCTGATGGACCTTGCCCAGCTCGGCGCCACTGCCAAGGGTGGCGTGTGCCGCCTGGCCCTGACCGACCTCGACCGCCAGGCCCGCGACCTGTTCGTACGCTGGTGCGAAGAGGCCGGCTGCACGGTCAGCGTCGACGCCATCGGCAACATCTTTGCCCGTCGCCCCGGCCGCAATCCTTCCCTGCCGCCGGTTATGACCGGTAGCCATATCGATACCCAACCCACCGGCGGCAAGTTCGATGGCTGCTACGGCGTCATGGCAGGCCTTGAGGTGATGCGCACGCTCAACGACTTGAAGCTGACCACCGAAGCCCCACTGGAAGTGGTGGTGTGGACCAACGAAGAAGGCTCGCGCTTCCCGCCCTGCATGATGGGCTCGGGCGTGTTCGCCGGGAAGTTCGGCCTGCAGGAGACCCTGGACAAGGTCGACGATCAGGGCGTGTCGGTTGGCGCGGAGCTGCAGCGCATCGGTTACGCCGGCCCACGCGTGCCGACCGGGCATGCCGTCGGCGCCTACTTCGAAGCGCATATCGAACAGGGCCCGGTGCTGGAAGACCAGCGCACCACCATTGGCGTGGTTCAGGGCTGTCTGGGACAAAAGTGGTTCGACCTGGTGCTGACCGGCGTCGAGGCACATGCCGGGCCCACCCCCATGCACCTGCGCAAGGACGCCCTGGTCGGCGCCGCCGACGTGGTGGCTGCGGTCAACCGCACGGCCCACGCCCACCAGCCACATGCCTGCGGCACAGTGGGCTGCCTGACCCTGCACCCAGGCTCGCGCAACGTCATCCCAGGCCAGGTGCAGATGACCATCGACCTGCGCCACCTCGACCCCAAGCACCTCGCTGCCATGGTCAGCGAAGTACAGGCCGCCATCGAAAGCAGCACGGCCAAGCACGGGCTGAGCTACACGCTGACCCCGACCGCCGACTTCCCGCCGCTGTATTTCGCCGAGCAGTGCGTGGACGCCGTGCGCCAGGGCGCGCGCGAGCTGGGCTTGAGCCACATGGATATCGTCAGCGGCGCCGGCCACGATGCCATCTTCCTCGCCGAGCTGGGCCCGGCCGGGATGATCTTCGTGCCGTGCGAGGGCGGCATCAGCCACAACGAAATCGAAAATGCCGCACCGCAGGACCTGGCCGACGGCTGTGACGTACTGTTGCGCGCCATGTTCCAGGCCGCCAACCCGGGAGCCCGTTGAGATGACCCAGAAAACCGCGATTGGCGAGTTCACTGCCGCCGAACTGCTCGAGCTGTACCAGCGCCGCCAACTGTCCCCAGTCGAGGTAGTCGACGATGTGCTGGCGCGCATCGACCTGCACAACCCGGCAGTCAACGCCTACTGCCATGTCGACGGCGAAGGGGCCCGCGCCGCCGCCCGCGCCAGCGAACAGCGCTGGCAACGTGGCGAGCCCTGTGGCCGGCTGGATGGCGTACCCGCTTCGATCAAGGACCTGACCCTGACCCGTGGCATGCCCACCCGCAAAGGCTCGCGCACCACCTCGAGCGCCGGGCCATGGGACATCGATGCGCCCTTCTCCGCGTTCATGCGTGAGGCCGGGGCGGTGCTGGTGGGCAAGACCACCACGCCGGAGTTCGGCTGGAAAGGGGTAACAGACAATCCGCTGTACGGCATCACCCGCAACCCCTGGGATACCAGGCTGACTGCCGGCGGCTCGTCGGGTGGTGCCGCGGCAGCCGCGGCGCTGAACCTGGGTGTGCTGCACCAGGGCAGCGATGCCGGTGGCTCGATTCGTATTCCCTGCGCCTTTACCGGCACCTTCGGCATCAAGCCAACCTTCGGCTATGTGCCGCAGTGGCCAGCCAGCGCCATGACCGTGCTGTCGCACTTGGGGCCAATGACGCGCACCGTGGACGACGCGGTGCTGATGCTCGATTGTGTCGCTCGCCCCGATGCCCGTGATGGCCTGGCCGGTGCGCCACGGCAGACACCGTGGCTGGGCCAGCAGCAAGACCTGAGCGGCCTGCGCATCGCCTACAGCGCGAATTTCGGTTACGTGCAGGTCGACCCGCAGGTCCAGGCGCTGGTGGCACAAGCGGTGCAACGCCTGGCGCGGCTGGGTGCGCAGGTAGAGGAAGTGGACCCTGGCTTCAGCGACCCGCTGGAAACCTTCAACACCTTGTGGTTCGCCGGCGCGGCCCGCCTGGCCGGCGCGCTCAGCGAAGAGCAACGGGCGCTGCTGGACCCTGGGCTGCGCTGGATTGCCGAGCAAGGGGCGCAGATCAACCTGCGCGAATACACCCAGGCGCTTGAGGCGCGGGCAGCGTTGATAGCGAAGATGAATGCCTTCCACCAGCGCTATGACGTGCTGCTATCCCCCATGCTGCCGCTGGTGGCATTCGAGGCTGGGCACAACGTGCCGCCTGGGTCGGGGATGGCGCAGTGGATGGAATGGACGCCGTTCAGCTACCCCTTCAACCTGACGCAACAGCCGGCGGCTTCGGTGCCTT
>NZ_BCBI01000077.1:0-24201 GCF_001320565.1 Pseudomonas sp. NBRC 111132 | reverse complement strand
TATTCCTTCACGTCGACGTACAGCTGCGACAGCTTGTCGTGAGGAACGGCGATGACCTTGGCGTCGCCGCCGCCGTCGTCGGTCATGTTCAGTACGCCAACCGGGCGGGCGCGGATTACCGAGCCTGGCGCTACCGGATAAGGGGTAACCACCAGCACGTCCAGCGGGTCACCGTCGTCAGCCAGGGTGTTCGGGATGAAACCGTAGTTGGCTGGGTAGAACATTGGGGTAGCCATGAAACGGTCGACGAACAGCGTGTCGCTGTCCTTGTCGATCTCGTATTTGATCGGCGCGTGGTTGGCCGGGATCTCGATGGCGACGTAGATGTCGTTCGGCAGGTCTTTGCCCGCCGGAATCTTGCTGTAGCTCATTGGGCAGTGCCCCCGTGTTTGACCAAAAAAGTGGCGGCGATTATAGGCACATTCTGCCGGGGCATGCCACGTCTGGCCTGATGTGCGGCCCCGTCAGGCGTGGCTTTCGCGGTACTCGGGGTGTTCGGCCTGCAGCCGGCAAAGGCGCGCCAGCGGGTCTTGCCGGTAGAACTGCGACAACTGGCGGTAGACCTGTGGATAAGCCTGATGCAGCAGGTCGGGGGCACTAAAGAAGTATTCGCTGGTGACGGCAAAGAATTCTGCCGGGTTTTCTGCAGCGTATGGGTCGATGGCGGTTTCGGCGTCAGGGTCGGCATCCAACTGGCGGTTGAGGTCGTCGTAAGCCTGCTGCATGGCTGTTGCCCACTCATCCACCGGCATGCCGCTGTGCAGTGGTGGCAGGCCGTTGGCATCGCCGTTGAGCATGTCGAGCTTGTGCGCCAGCTCATGGATGACCAGGTTGTAGGCCTCCCAGCCACCGCTGCCCAGCACGCCGTTCCAGGCGAGGATGATCGGCCCCTGTTGCCAGGCTTCGCCGCTGTGCTCGCCGTCCCACACATGCTCCACGCCACTGGCATCGCGGTGCCGCTGGGGGCTCTTGAAGTCGTCGGGGTACAGGATGATTTCGTGGAAGCCCTGGTACCAGTTCAGCTCGCCCAGGTGCAGCAGTGGCAACTGTGCCTGGGCGGCCAGCAACAGGCGCTGCTCGTCGTCCAGTTCGACGCCGGGCAGGCAGGTGAGGTGCTTGTCGAGCAGGAACAGGATGCAGGCTTCGCGCAGCCATTGGTCTTCTGCGTCAGTGATGCCGTCCAGCATGGGCAGGCGCTCGCGTACGGCCTGCCATTGCTGTGGCGTGATCGGGTAACGCGCCAGAGTGCGCTTGCGCCGCCAGGCGCTGAATGACCACATGCCGGTTGCTCTTGTGCGTGTTCAGTGAGCCTTGGCCGTGCGGCCCAGACGCCCACGCAGCAGGCCGAGAATCATCGGCACCAGCGACAGGATGATAATGCCCACCACCATCAGCGACAGGTGCTGCTTGATGAACGGCACGTTGCCGAAGAAATAACCCAGGGTGACCAGCCCGCCGACCCACAGCAGCGAGCCGGCGACACTGAAGCCAAGGAAGCGTGGGTAATGCATGTGGGCGATGCCGGCGACGAACGGCGCGAAGGTGCGCAGGATGGGCAGGAAGCGCGCGAGGGTCACGGTCTTGCCGCCATGGCGTTCATAGAACTCGTGGGTGCGTTGCAGGTAATCGCGGCGGAATATCTTGGAGTTGGGGTTGTTGAACAAGCGCTCGCCGGCCGTTCGGCCGATCACGTAATTGGTGCTGTCACCCAGGATCGCGGCAACCATCAGCAGGCCGGCCAGCAGGACAGGGTCCATACCGCCACCCGCAGCCACGGCGCCGGCGATGAACAGCAGCGAATCGCCCGGCAGGAAGGGCATTACCACCAGCCCTGTTTCGCAGAAGATCACGGTGAACAGGATGGCGTAGATCCAGGGACCGTAATTGGTGACCAGCAGATCGAGGTAAGCATCGAGATGCAGGATAAGGTCCAGCGGGTTGAAATCCATGTACAGCACCTGTGTTCTGGGGCGTAGGCTCGGTTACCTGGGGATGGGTAAAATTTCACACATGACAGAAGAGGCATTATACGGCTAAGTCAGGAACATGCCCGGGGAGTTTGTAGCGGGGGGTTACGATAGAGGTAATCCTGTGGCGGCCTCTTCGGGGGCGTGCCCGCGAAAAGGCCGCCACCGGTCAATCCTGGCTGATCGGCAGGATATAGCTCTTGAACTCGGTGTCTTCGCGAAAACCGATGGATTCGTAAGTCTTGTGTGCGACTTCGTTGTCCGCGCTGGTCGACACCCGCATGCGTACGGCGTTGGTGTCCTTGGCCATTTTCTTCGCTTCGCGCATCAGGTGGTCGGCCACCAGCATGCGCCGCGAGTCTTCGGCTACATAGATATCGTTGAGAATCCACACCCGCTTCAATGACAGCGACGAGTAGCTGGGGTACAGCTGGCAGAAGCCCATCAGTTTGCTGTCGTCATCATCCGGTAGCGCCAGGTAGATCACCGATTCATCCCGTTTCAGGCGCTTTTCCAAAAAGCTGCGCGAGCTGTCGGGGTAGGGCAGCTGACCATAGAACTCGCGGTATTTGACGAACAATGGCGTGAGCAGGTCGAGGTGTTCCAGGGTTGCCTTGATGATGCGCATGTGCGGCCCTCAGAGTCCATTTTGGGAAACAGCGGAATGCCAGCAGCTTTCAAGGGCATGCTGCCCAATGCGCGGCACAAGTGCAATCCGCCTTCCGTGACATGTTTTTTACCCTTTGCCGAGCAGGAAGTTACCTTTCTGGCTGGCACTGCCTTCACTCTCCAGGCTATGGACCTCGGCCTCGTCCTTCAAATTCACCCCGGAAAGTTGGCGCCGGCAGGCTTCGCGCATCAAGTACAGCAGGCGGTGAGCCGCCATGCCATAGCTCAGCCCCTCCAGGCGGATGTTGGAAATGCAGTTGCGGTAGGCGTCGGTCAGGCCAACCTTCGGTGCATAGGTGAAATACAAGCCCAGGCTGTCAGGCGAACTCAGCCCCGGGCGTTCGCCGATCAGCATCACTGTCATGCGTGCGCCGAGCAGCTCGCCGACCTCATCGGCCACTGCCACACGGCCTTGCTGCACCAGCACCACCGGGGCGCTGGTCCAGCCGTCGGCGGCGGCCTGCTCCTCGAAGCGGTTCAGAAACGGCAGGGTGTGGCGATGCACGGCCAGCGCCGAGAGGCCGTCGGCGACCACGATGGCCAGGTCGACGCCGCCGGGGTTGGCCTGGGTGTGCTGGCGCAGGGTGGCAATCGAGTCTTCGTTCAGCCGTCGCCCCAAGTCCGGGCGCTGCAGGTACTGGTGGCGGTCGCTGGCGGCGCTGTGCAGCACCAGGCTGTCGCGCCCGCGATCACTCAGCTGGCTGGCCAGGCCGGCGTGGTCGAAGGCCAGGTGTACGGCATCGCGGGCCTGGGCATGGGCGAACTGGAAGTCCAGTTGCGCGCCGGTCGGCAGGCTGGTGCCGGTGCGGCCCAGGGCGATGCGCGCCGGGGTCAGGTTGCGCAGGGCCAGCCAAGGGTTGTCGGGGGTAGGCGTGCGATGGTCCATGGTCATCCCTATGCAAGCTGTGCCAGGGCCTGGCGAAAGGCCGGTGGCAGGTTGTCACCAAAGCGCACCCGGCCATCGGCCTGGGTGAAGATGCCGGTGCGGGCCAGCCATGCCTCGAATTCCGGCCCAGGCTTCAGGCCGAGGGTCTGGCGCGCGTACAGCGCGTCATGGAACGAGGTGGTCTGGTAGTTGAGCATGATGTCGTCGGAGCCGGGGATGCCCATGATGAAGTTGATCCCGGCCACACCCAGCAAGGTCAGCAGGGTGTCCATGTCATCCTGGTCGGCTTCGGCGTGGTTGGTGTAGCAGATGTCGCAGCCCATCGGCACACCCAGCAGCTTGCCGCAGAAGTGGTCTTCAAGGCCCGCGCGGATGATCTGCTTGCCGTTGTACAGGTACTCCGGGCCAATGAAGCCGACCACGGTGTTGACCAGAAACGGCTTGAAGTGGCGGGCCACGGCATAGGCGCGGGTTTCGCAGGTTTGCTGGTCGACGCCATGGTGGGCGTTGGCCGACAGTGCGCTGCCCTGGCCGGTTTCGAAATACATCAGGTTTTGCCCAAGGGTGCCACGTTTCAACGACAGGCCGGCTTCGTAGCCTTCCTGCAACACGTTCAGGTTGATACCGAAGCCAGCGTTGGCTGCCTCGGTGCCAGCGATGGACTGGAACACCAGGTCCAGGGGCACGCCACGGTTGATCGCTTCGATCGAGGTGGTGACGTGGGTCAGCACGCAGGACTGGGTAGGGATGTCGTAGCGTTGGATGATGGCATCGAGCATTTCCAGCAGGGCGCAGATCGAGGCGATGCTGTCGGTGGCCGGGTTGATGCCGATCATGGCGTCGCCGTTGCCGTACAGCAGGCCGTCGAGAATGCTGGCGGCAATACCGGCCGGTTCGTCGGTCGGGTGGTTGGGTTGCAACCGCGTCGACAGGCGCCCGCGCAGGCCCATGGTGCCGCGAAAGCGCGTGACCACGCGGATCTTCTGCGCCACCAGCACCAGGTCCTGCACGCGCATGATCTTCGACACCGCTGCCGCCATTTCGGGTGTCAGCCCGGGCGCCAGGGCGCGAAGGCTGTCTTCATTGGCCTCTTCGCTGAGCAGCCAGTCGCGCAGGCCGCCCACGGTCAGGTGGCTGACCGGGGCGAAAGCCTGGGCGTCGTGTGTATCGACGATAAGGCGGGTGACCTCGTCATCCTCGTAAGGGATCAGGGCTTCGTTGAGGAAGTGCGTCAGTGGGATATTGGCCAACGCCATCTGCGCCGCGACACGTTCGCCGTCGTTGCTGGCCGCGACGCCCGCCAGGTAGTCCCCCGAGCGTGCCGGGCTGGCCTTGGCCATTACGTCCTTGAGGCTGTCGAAGCGGTAGACCAGGTGGCCGACCGTGTGTACGAAACTTGCCATACAGAATCTCCAGAGCCGCGGGTTGCCCCGCGGCGGGTGGCGGCGATCAGTGCAGGGCCTCTTCGGCCTTCTGGATCGCGGCGAATTCCTCTTCCGGTGTGCCCGCGACCAGGTGGTGGCGGCTGTAGAAAGCAAAGTAGGCAATTAATACCGCATAGATCACTGCGGCGCCAATCACCACCCGTGGGTCGACCAGGAAGCCGGCGACCACGGCGATGCACGCCAGCACCAAGGCTACGCCCGAGGTGAAGACGCCACCCGGGGTGCGGTATGGGCGTTCCATCTTCGGCCGGCGGATGCGCAAGGTGATGTGCGCGGCCATCATCAGCACGTAAGACAGGGTAGCGCCGAATACGGCAACCAGGATCAGCAGGTCACCCTGGCCGGTCAGCGACAAGGCAAAACCGATGATGCCAGGGATGATCAAAGCCAGCACCGGGGCCTTGCTCTTGTTGGTTTGCGACAATTTGCGGGGCAGGTAGCCCGCGCGGGACAGGGCGAAGATCTGCCGGGAATAGGCGTAGATGATCGAGAAGAAGCTGGCGATCAGCCCGGCCAGGCCCACCAGGTTGACGAAACCGCCCATCCAGGTGTTGCCGCCGTAGGCCTTGGACAATGCCTCGACCAGCGGGTTACCGGACGCTTTCAGGGCTTCGGACCCCGCACCGCCAGGCCCGACCACCAAGATCAGCAGGGCGAAGGCCAGCAGTACCAGCATGGCACCGATCAGGCCGCGTGGCAGGTCGCGCTTGGGGTTCTTGGTTTCTTCGGCGGCCAGTGGCACACCTTCTACGGCAAGGAAGAACCAGATGGCGTAAGGAATCGCCGCCCACACACCGACATAGCCGAACGGCAGGAAGCTGCTGGCGCCTACCGCGTCCGTTTTGGCGATGTCGAACAGGTTGGCTGCATCAAAATGGGGCACCATGCTCACCAGGAACACCGCCAGGGCGATGGCCGCGATAGCGGTGATGATGAACATCAGCTTCAACGCCTCACCCACGCCAAAGATGTGGATGCCGATGAACACGATGTAGAACGCCAGGTAGATCATCCAGCCGCCGATGCCGAACAGTGACTGGCAGTAGGCGCCGATGAACACGGCGATGGCGGCGGGTGCGATGGCGTATTCGATGAGGATCGCCGTCCCGGTCAGGAAGCCGCCCCACGGGCCGAAGGCGCTGCGGGCAAAGCCGTAGCCGCCGCCTGCGGTGGGGATCATCGACGACAGCTCGGCCAACGAGAAACACATGCACAGGTACATGGTGGCCATCAGCAGGGTGGCCAGGAACATGCCACCCCAGCCGCCCTGGGCCAGGCCGAAGTTCCAGCCAGCGTAGTCGCCGGAGATGACATAGGCCACGCCCAGGCCGACCAGCAGTACCCAGCCGGCGGCGCCTTTTTTCAGTTCACGTTGCTGGAAATAGTCCGAACCGACTTTTTCGAAGTCTACGGAAGAGCCTGCCGGCGAGCCGGCGGAATGATCGCTTGGCATAGTTTCACCTGTTGTTTTTCTTGGTGGCCGGAAGGGTTCCGGGCCGATGGTGATGGGTACTGCAGGAAGCGAGCCAGAGCGGTTGGTGCACGGCAACCGCTTTGGCATTGTTAAATGCAGGCCCGGCCTCGTCGCGCGCTTGCCCGCCCTCACAGGGATTGCACAACATTCAAGTCATGTGCAGAGCTTGTGGGAGCGGGCGAGCCCGCGAGGGCCGCGACGCGGATTAGAAGAAGCCCAGCGGATTGATGTCGTAGCTCACCAGCAGGTTTTTGGTCTGCTGATAGTGGTCGAGCATCATCTTGTGCGTCTCACGGCCAACACCGGACTTCTTGTACCCGCCAAACGCGGCATGCGCCGGGTACAGGTGGTAGCAGTTGGTCCATACACGGCCAGCCTTGATGCCACGGCCCATGCGGTAGGCACGGTTGATGTCGCGGGTCCATACGCCGGCGCCCAGGCCGAACTCGGTGTCGTTGGCAATCGCCAGCGCTTCGGCTTCGTCCTTGAAGGTGGTGACGCTGACCACCGGGCCGAAGATTTCTTCCTGGAACACGCGCATCTTGTTGTTGCCCTTGAGCAGGGTCGGTTGGATGTAGTAACCGGTGGCCAGCGAGCCTTCCAGTTTTTCCACCTTGCCGCCGGTCAGCAGCTCGGCGCCTTCCTTCTGGGCGATGTCGAGGTACGACAGAATCTTCTCGAACTGCTGCTGCGAGGCCTGTGCGCCGACCATGGTGTCGGTGTCCAGCGGGTCGCCGCGCTTGATCTGCAGCACCTTCTTCATCACCACTTCCATGAACTGCGGGTAGATCGACTCCTGTACCAGTGCCCGCGATGGGCAGGTGCACACTTCGCCCTGGTTGAAGAATGCCAGCACCATGCCTTCGGCCGCCTTCTCGATGAAGCTTGGCTCGGCTTGCATGATGTCTTCGAAGTACACGTTCGGCGATTTGCCGCCCAGTTCGACAGTTGACGGGATGATGTTCTCGGCGGCGCATTTCATGATGTGCGAGCCAACCGGGGTCGAGCCGGTGAAGGCGATCTTGGCGATGCGCTTGCTGGTGGCCAGGGCTTCACCGGCTTCGCGGCCATAGCCTTGCACCACGTTCAGCACGCCAGGTGGCAGCAGGTCGCCGATCACTTCCAGCAGCACGGTGATGCCCAGGGGCGTTTGCTCGGCAGGCTTGAGCACCACGCAGTTACCCGCGGCCAGCGCGGGCGCCAGCTTCCAGGCCGCCATCAGGATCGGGAAGTTCCACGGGATGATCTGCCCGACCACGCCCAGCGGCTCATGGATGTGATAGGCCACGGTGCCTTCGTTGATCTCGGCCGCGCCGCCTTCCTGGGCGCGGATGCAGCCAGCGAAGTAGCGGAAGTGGTCGACCGCCAGCGGGATGTCGGCGTTTAGGGTTTCGCGGATTGGCTTGCCGTTGTCCCAGGTTTCGGTAATGGCCAGCAGCTCGAGGTTCTGCTCGATACGGTCGGCAATCTTCAGCAGAACGTTGGAGCGGTCCTGCACCGACGTGCGGCCCCAGGCGTCGGCCGCAGCATGGGCGGCATCCAGGGCCTTGTCGATGTCTTCGGCAGTGGAGCGAGGGAATTCAGCGATCAGCTTGCCATTCACCGGGGAGGTATTTTCGAAGTACTGCCCCTTTACCGGAGGAACGAACTCACCACCGATGTAGTTGCCGTAGCGGCTCTTGAAGGAAACCTTCGCGCCTTCGGTACCGGGATGTGCGTAACGCATGGTGTGTCTCCTGGCTATTGTGTTTGTTAGGGAGTTGAAAAGCGTAGAGCAAAGGTTGGGCCAGCGTTGGCTGTGCCAGGCAAATCAATGACTTGAGTCAGTATCACGGCGCTGATCAACAGTCGCTGTGCCGGCGCCGGTACGCGCTGGGTGACATTTTGTGCCATTTGCGACACGTCACAGGCGCGTGCATTGCAAAGCCTTTCCGGGTGGAGGATGCTGGGCTGACGCTCTATCTGCGGAGAACTACAACAATGCAGAGCAACCCTTTCAGTCGCCATGCCCAGCAGGTCCATAGCGTTGCCCATGGTCGGGGTGGGGAGGGCGGCAGTGACCCGTCCATCGCCCGCTCCTGGCTGCGCTGCCTGGAGGACTACCACCTCGACCCTACGGTGATCGAAGCCCCGGTGGTGCTTGAGCATGGGCGCCTGCTGGAAAGCCGCGAGCGCCTGCGCCAGGTGTTGCAAATTGCCGACCATGAAATGAACAGCCTGCACCAGCAGCTTTCCGGCGCGGGCCACGCAGTGCTGCTGACCGACGCCCGCGGGGTGATCCTCAACTGTGTCAGCGCCCCCACCGAGCGGCGTAGCTTCGAGCGTGCCGGGCTGTGGCTGGGCGCCGACTGGAGCGAGGCGCGCGAGGGCACCAATGGCATCGGCACCTGCCTGGTCGAGCGCCAAGCGCTGACTATCCACCAGAACGAGCACTTCCGTGGCCGCCACACCGGCCTGACCTGCTCGGCCAGCCCAGTGTTCGACCCGCATGGCGAGTTGCTGGCGGTACTCGACGTGTCCTCGGCGCGTCCTGACGTATCACGGCAAAGCCAGTTCCACACCATGGCGTTGGTCAACCTGTCGGCGAAGATGATCGAAAGCTGTTACTTCCTTCGCCATTTCGAGCAGCAATGGCTGCTGCGTTTTCACCTGCAGGCCGAGTCGGTCGGCTTGTTCAGCGAAGGCTTGCTGGCGTTCGACGGCGATGGGCGCATTTGCGCTGCCAACCAGAGCGCACTTAACCTGCTGGGCACTGTGCGGGGCGGTGTGCTGGGCAAACCATTGGAGCGATTTTTTGCCTGCAGCCATGACGAATTGTTCAGCCGCGCCACGCCCGGCGGCAGCACCGCCTGGCCGCTGCGTACCCTGGACGGCCGCCAGGTGTTCGCCAGCCTGCGAGGGCAGGCCCGGGCGCCGGTGTGGTCGGTGCCAGCCGCCCAGCCGCGGCCCGCGTGCGAAGTAGAGCCGCTGGTCTGCCTGCTCGACCCGGCGTTGCAAAACGACTTCCGGCGCAGCGTGCGGGTGTTCGAGCGCGATGTGCCCTTGCTGCTGCGCGGCGAGACCGGTTGTGGCAAGGAGGCCTTCGCCCAGGCTGTGCATCAGGCCAGTGAGCGACGCGGCAAGCCGTTCGTTGCCATCAACTGTGCGTCGATCCCAGAAAGCCTGATCGAGAGTGAGCTGTTCGGGTACCGTGGCGGCAGTTTTACCGGCGCGCGCAAGGAAGGCATGCGCGGCAAGCTGCTGCAGGCTGACGGCGGCACCTTGCTGCTGGACGAGATCGGCGACATGCCGCTGGCCCTGCAAACCCGCCTGCTGCGGGTACTGGAGGAGCGCCAGGTGGTGCCGATCGGGGGCGAGCCGCAGGCGGTGGACGTGCGCATTGTCAGCGCCACCCACCGTGACTTGCTGGAGCGGGTAGAGCAGGGCAGTTTCCGCGAAGACCTTTATTACCGCCTCAATGGCCTGGAAGTGGCGTTGCCAGCGGTGCGTGAGCGCAGTGACAAGGCGCAGTTGCTGGACTTCCTGCTGCGCCAGGAGGCGCAGGGGCAGTTGATCGACATCGAGCCCAGGGCGCGGCAGGCACTGCTCGAATTCACCTGGCCGGGGAACGTGCGGCAAATGCGCAATGTGCTGCGTACCTTGGTGGCGCTTTGCGAAGATTCCCGAATCGCATTGGCGGATCTCCCAACCATCGTCCGCAACAACGCCAATCCTGTGGGAGCGGGCTTGCCCGCGAAGGCTGCCTCACAGCCGTATGAGGGCGAGGGTTTTGCCCTCGTTCGCGGGCAAGCCCGCTCCCACACAACCTGCGTTGATTCCGCAGTTGACGGTGAATCCGTGGGTAACCAGGTTTTGCAGGATGCGGAACGGCAAGTTTTGCTGGCCATGCTGGAGGCAAAACACTGGCACTTGACCCGCGTCGCCGAGCACTTGGGCATCAGCCGCAATACCTTGTATCGAAAACTGCGCAAACACGGCATCACCAGGGCCGACTGAGCGAAACAGCGGGTGCGATTTGTCGCGCCCTGGGCTACCCTGCCTCGATGTTTTGCGAGGTCGACCATGCATATTCACATTCTCGGTATTTGCGGCACTTTCATGGGCTCGCTGGCGGTGCTGGCCAAGGAACTTGGCCATCGCGTCACCGGCTCGGACGCCAACGTCTATCCCCCGATGAGCACCCAGCTCGAAGCCCAGGGCATCGAACTGACCCAAGGTTATGACCCGGCTCAGCTGGACCCGGCGCCAGACCTGGTGGTCATCGGCAACGCCATGTCGCGCGGCAACCCGGCGGTTGAATACGTGCTGAACAAGGGCCTGCCCTATGTCTCGGGCCCGCAGTGGCTGGCCGACCACGTGCTGCAAGGCCGTTGGGTGCTGGCCGTTGCCGGTACCCACGGCAAGACCACCACCAGCAGCATGCTGGCCTGGGTGCTGGAGCACGCCGGCATGAGCCCAGGCTTCCTGATTGGCGGTGTGCCGCAGAACTTCTCGGTGTCGGCGCGTTTGGGCGACACGCCGTTCTTCGTGGTCGAAGCCGACGAATACGACAGCGCGTTCTTCGACAAGCGCTCGAAGTTCGTTCACTACCACCCACGTACTGCGATCCTCAACAACCTTGAGTTCGATCACGCGGACATCTTCCCGGACCTGGCCTCGATCGAGCGACAGTTCCATCACTTGGTGCGTACCATCCCCAGCGAGGGCCTGGTCATCCATCCGACCACCGAGCAAGCGCTGGAGCGAGTGATCGGCATGGGCTGCTGGACCCCGGTGCAAACCACCGGTGAAGGAGGCCAGTGGCAAGCTCGCCTGCTCAGCCCTGATGGCTCGCGCTTCGAAGTGTTGTTCGAAGGCGAGGCGCAGGGCGTGGTGGACTGGGCACTGACCGGCCAGCACAACGTCGCCAACGCCTTGGCCACCCTGGCTGCGGCCCGCCATGTTGGCGTGGTGCCGGCCATGGGGATCGCTGGCCTGAGTGCCTTCAAGAGCGTCAAGCGGCGCATGGAGAAGGTGGCCGAAGTGCAGGGCGTGACCATCTACGATGACTTCGCCCACCACCCGACCGCCATTGCCACCACCCTCGACGGCCTGCGCAAGCGTGTTGGCGAGGCACCGGTGATCGCGGTGATCGAGCCACGCTCCAACTCAATGAAGCTTGGTGCTCACCGTGACGGCCTGCCAGAAAGCGTCAACGATGCGGACCAGGTGATCTGGTATGCACCGGCCAACCTCGGCTGGGACCTGGCCGCCACCGCCGCCCAATGCAAGGTGCCGAGCGTGGTGGCCGACAGCCTCGAAGCGATCATCGAACGGGTCAAAGGCCAGGCTCGCCCAGGCACCCATGTGGTGATCATGAGCAACGGCGGTTTCGGTGGCCTGCACGGCAAGTTGGCCGAGGCGCTGAAGTGAACGGGCCGCAACGCATCACCCTGGCCATGACGGGCGCCTCTGGCGCCCAATATGGCCTGCGCTTGCTCGATTGCCTGGTGCGTGAGGACCGCGAGGTGCATTTCCTCATCTCAAAGGCCGCGCAGTTGGTAATGGCCACCGAGACGGATGTGTTGCTGCCGGCCAAGCCCCAGGCAATGCAGGCCTTTCTGACGGAGTACACCGGCGCCGCCGATGGGCAGATCCGTGTGTACGGCAAGGAGGACTGGATGTCGCCCGTGGCCTCGGGCTCTGGCGCCCCAGCAGCGATGGTGGTGGTGCCGTGTTCTACCGGCACGTTGTCGGCGATTGCCACCGGTGCGTGCAACAACCTGATCGAGCGGGCTGCCGACGTTACCCTCAAGGAGCGTCGCCAGCTGATCCTGGTACCACGCGAAGCACCGTTCTCCACCATCCACCTGGAAAACATGCTCAAGCTGTCGCAAATGGGCGCGGTGATCCTGCCGGCGGCGCCGGGCTTCTATCACCAGCCACAGACCATCGACGACCTGGTCGACTTTGTCGTGGCGCGCATTCTCAACCTGCTGAACATCCCCCAGGACATGCTGCCGCGTTGGGGCGAGCATCATTTTGGGGTGGATGATTGAAGCGAGCGCTGGCCAGTTTGCTGGCGCTGGGGCTGTTGAGTGGTTGTGCCACGGTGCGCACGCTGGATGCCGCCAAGCCTGGGGCACCGGTGGTATATGCCGGCACCCGGCTGGATTTGTATGTGATCAACGGCGGGTGCTGCCCGCGTGATCATTATGGGGCTGATGCGCCGGCCTATCCGGGGTTGGACCTGCCGGGGAGCATGCTGCTCGATACCCTGTTGTTGCCGTTATCCTTACTGACAGCGGCAGGTGTAGGCTTCCAGGCCACAGGCGGCCTTTAAGGGCCCTTTCGCGGGGTTGCCCGCGAAGAGGCCCTGGCAGGTAACCCCCTATTTTTTGCCCAGCTTGCGCAATTCATCGGACTCCACAATCCGTATCCCGTCTTCTTCCTCAAGCGCCAGTCGCCACAACGCCCGCGCCAGGGTACACGCCTCGATCCCCCGGTACTTGCCAGGAATCAACCTGGAAAGTGGCGCAACCAGCTGCTCAGTGAGCCGTGGCTCTATCCGCTCGCCCAGCAGGAAGGAGGGCCGCACGATGGTCAGCTGTGGCCAGTCCTGAGCCTTGAGCGCTTCTTCCATCTCGCCCTTGACCCGGTTATAGAAAATTGACGACTTGGGGTCGGCGCCTACTGCACTGACCACCAGCAGATGCCGTGCGCCCATTTCCCTTGCGCGTTTGCTGAACGCCACCACCATGTCCAGGTCCACCGCGCGGAAGGCCGACTCGGAGCCGGCCTGTTTCAACGTGGTGCCCAGGCAGCAATAGGCAATATCGACGCGCCCGGCCAGCTGCGGGAGGAACACCGCCGGGTCGCCCACCGGGTTTTCCAGGTGTGGGTGCTCGGCCAGTGGCCGGCGGGTGGGCGCCAATACGCGGGTAATGGTGGGCTCGTTGAGCAGGCGGTCCAGCAGGTGTTCACCCGTCAGGCCCGTGGCACCGGCAAGCAGGACATGCTGAGGCGTCAAATACATGATGTCTCTCCCTTGTTACACACAAGCTTAGTGGCTGCGGGGCGTTTTTGCCTGTTCCCCCACGGCGGCTTGTGCGGCGTTACGCAAAGCTTCTTCGGCCTGTTGGCGGCGCAGGTGCTGCCAGTGTTCAAGCACGGCTGGCGGCGCCCATAGCTGCGGTTCAGAGGCTTCGAAGCCTTCCCTTTGTTCTCGTTCGGCAACGCTGGCGCGCGCCAGTTCAAACGCCTGTTTCAGGTCGTCGGTCTGGTTCAGCGCTTCGGCGAACAAGGCATCGCCAAAGTAGGTGAAGTCGGCCTCTTCCGAGCAGCCGAAGGAGACGCGGTCGGCCCGGGCGGCGGTCATGATCAGCGTGCGCTCATCTTTGAGAGGGGCGATATAGCCCCCTGAATAGCAGGCGGATATGACGATTACCTTGTCGCGGTCCTTCAACGGCGCCAGGGCGGTGGCCAGCTCGTCGGCGGACAGGTCGGCCAGCTGCAGGCGCGGCTGGTCGAGCACCAACTGGTGGTCCTGGCTGCCATGGCTGGTGAGGTAGATGAACACCAGGTCTTCGGGGCCGCTGCGTTCGGCCAGCGTGCTGGCGGCACGGGTGAGGTTCTCGCGGGTGGCCATGGGGCGGGTGGCCATATGGTCGCGGTGGTTGACCAGGGTCACCTGGCCACGGGCGCCAAAGCGCACCTTGAGCATGTTACTGACATAATCGGCTTCACGCAGGAACACGCTCTGCTGGCCATCGCCGGCCACCACCAGGCTGTACAGCTGGATCGGGGGCGCCGAGCGCGGCACCCTGGCCAGCGCTTCTTCCAGCAGCCGGCCCTGGTTGAGCAGTGCCAGGTCCAGTGGATCGGGCAGCAGCTTGCCCTTCTGGTCACGCACGCGCACGCCATTTGCCCACACGCCGCTTTCAACCTTGCCGCTGGGCAGGATCAATCGGCCATGGCCATGGTAGGCATCATTGAGGAAGCCGCCGATGTACTGGCTGCCGTCGGCCAGTTGCAGGCTGCCTTGGCCCGATAGGCGCCAATCGGCGAACTCGCCTTTGTAGTGGCTGCCATCGCTGCCCAGCAGTTCGCCTTCACCCACCAGCGAGCCATCCTTGAATTCACCGATCCATACATCGCCATCGGCATTTTCGTAGCGGCCACGGCCCTCCAGGCGGTTGTCCTTGAACTCACCGATGTACTGCTCGCCGTCAACGCTGTCGAAGGTGCCGCTGCCTTGTAACTGGCCGTTGATGAAGTGGCCGCTGAACTGGTTGCCGCTGGCGTCGCTGCGCACGCCGGCACCGTTGGGCTTGCCCTTGGCGAACAGGCCCTGGTAGCGGCTGCCGTCGGCCAGTTCCAGCTCGCCCGCGCCGTCGTAGAGGTCGTCCTTGAACTGGCCGCGGTAGGTCTGGTCGGCCTGCTTGAGGGTGCCTTCGCCGTCGCGACGGCCATGCTTGAACGTGCCGCCATAGTGGCTGCCCGGGGTGGTCAAATCGCCCAGGCCCTGGAACAGCCCCTCGGCGAACTGGCCACGGTACACCTCGCCGTTCTGGCCATGCCATTCGCCCTGGCCGTGCCACTGGCCATCCTTGAAGCTGCCGGCGTACCAGCTGCCGTTGGGGTAGTCGATCCGGCCCTCACCCTGCAGCAGGCCATCGACCACCTGCCCCCGGTAACGCCCGCCGTCAGGCAGGCGCGCGTCTGGCGGAAGCAGCGATTCGCCATCGCCACAGGCGGCGAGCAGCAGGACCAGGGTAATGGGGAGCAGTGGACGCATGGCGAGGACCGGGCAATAGGTCTGCCGAGTATGACGCAGAATGGGATCCTGAGACAGGGAGCGCAAGGCTTGTACGGCCCCTAAAGCTCACGCGGTACCTGTGGGAGCGGCTTTGGCCGCGAACACCGGCGAAGCCGGTGCCATGCACCGCGTCGCATTCTTCGCGGGTAAACCCGCTCCCACAGGGATTGGTGCCATATGCAAGTGTTTGCCCCAACCAATGGCTTCAGCGCACGCCCGGTGAAACGATGATCTTCACGTTCTCTTCCTTGTTGTTCACCAGTTCCTCGAAGCCCAGCTCGACAATCTGCTCCAGCCCGATCCGCCCGGTCACCAAGGGGCGAATATCCAGTCGTCCATCAGCGATAAAGGCAATCACATCGGCAAATTCACCGTTGTACGCCAACGCCCCCAGCACCTGCTTCTCGGTGGACACCAGTTCGAAAAAGTTGAACTCGCTAGGCTCTTCGAAAATGCCCACCAGCACACACTTGCCCGCCTTGCGGATGGTGTCGATGGCCAACTTGGCCGTGTGCTTGTTGCCGATGCACTCAAAGCTCACATCCGCCCCCAACCCGGCAGTGAGTGCGCGGATTTGCGCCAGGGCATCGCACTGGCTGGGGTCCAGCACCACGCTGGCACCGACTTCCTTGGCTTTGGCCTTGCGCGCCGAGGACATCTCAAGGGCAATGACCTGCGCTGCTCCCGCAGCCTTGGCGCACATGATGGTACACAGGCCAATGGTACCAGCACCCACCACCACCACGGTTTGGCCGAGCAGGCTGCCCGCCTTTTTCACTGCATGCATGCCCACTGCCAGCGGCTCGATCAGTGCCCCGGCTTCAGCAGGGAAGCCCTGCGGCAGCCGGTAGAGCAGGTTGGCAGGCACGTTGACCAACTCGGCGAAGGCGCCGTTGTTCATCAGGCCGGTGAAGGCCAGGCGCTCGCAGATGTTGTACAGGCCGTGGGTGCAGTAGTAGCAGGTGCCGCAATGCTGGCAGGCGTCTGCGGCCACCGGGTCGCCGACCGCAAAGCCTTCCACGCCTTCACCCAGCTTGGCGATCTGGCCGCAAAATTCGTGGCCGAGGATGCACTGGCCCTGAATGCCAGTCAGTGGGTGCGGGGCCTCCACCGGGATGAATACCGGGCCGGCGACGTATTCGTGCAGGTCGGAGCCGCAGATGCCGCACCAGTCCACCTTGATCTGTACCCAGCCCGGCGCAGGGTCGGCTGGCAGGGGTACCTGTTCGACGCGAATATCGTTGCGGCCATGCCAGACGGCGGCGCGCATATGGGTGTGGCTCAGGTCGTTCATTGTTGTTCTCCAGGCTCACGGAAAGGGCTTAGTGCTTGCGCAGGAACGCGAGCAGTTGCTGGTTGACCTGTTCAGCCGCTTCCATCTGCACCATATGCCCAGCCTCCGGCAGCACCAGTACTTCTGCCTCCAGGCCTTCGGCATGGCTGGCCGGGATGATCGCGTCCTTGCCGCCCCACACCACCAGTGCCGGGTGCTGTCCCAACACCCCGCGCAGGTCGTGGCGCTGCCGGTCGCCGTCGGCGAGGGCCGATGCCAGCTGGCGCAAGGCATCATCAACACCTTCCAGGCGCTTGAACTTGAGCATGTCCTCAAGCATTTGCCGGGTGACCAGCGCCGGGTCGGCAAACAGCTGCACCATCTGTGGTTTAAGCGCATTGCGGTTGGCGGCGCTGACAAAACCTTGCAGGTACTGCCCGTTGATTGCGTCACCCAGCCCGGCACTGGCCACCAGGCTCAGGCTGGCCACCCGCTGCGGCGCCAGGCGCGCCACGTTGAGGCTTACCGCACCGCCCATGGAATGGCCCGCCAGGTGGGCCTTGGCGATGTCCAGGTGGTCGAGCAAGGCCAGCACGGTTTCGCTCAGCTCGTCCAGGTCACCCCGTTGCAGGGCCTTGGCCGACTCGCCGTGCCCCGGCAGGTCCAGGGCGATTACGCGGCGTTCGGCGGCCAGCGCCGGGTGGTTGAACAGCCAGTTGTTGAGGTCGCCGCCAAAACCGTGCACCAGCACCAGCGGCGTGCCGCCTTCGCCCAGCTCGAACCAGCGCAGCAGGCGGCCACCGACTTCCGCCTTCTGCGGGGCCGGCCCTTGTGCCTGATCGGCGCCCCCTTCGGCGACGAACTCGGCCTGGAAGCGTTGCACCAGCGCATCGATTTCTGCTTCTTCGGCTTCGCCTTCCACCACCACTGCCAGTAGCGCGCCGACCGGCAGGGTTTCATCCGGCCTGGCCACCTGGCGGCGCAGTACACCACTGAACGGGGCTTCGACGCTGCTGCTGATCTTGTCGGTCTCGACGTCCAGCACCTCGTCGCCCTTGTTGATTTCGTCACCTTCCTGCTTGAGCCAGGCGTCCACCCGGCCCTCGGTCATCGACAAGCCCCACTTGGGCATGGTCAGGGTATGGATCTGGCTCATGCGGCACTCCTTGCAGCTTCGATCACCTTGCGCACGGCAGTTTCGATCTTCGCCGCGTCAGGGATGTACAGGTCTTCCAGTGCGTCGGAGAACGGCACCGGGGTGTGCGGCGCGGTGACCATTTCGATCGGGCCCTTGAGTGCGCCGAAGGCCTTCTGCGCCACCAGCGCGCTGATGTCGGTGGCCATCGAACAGCGCGGGTTGGCTTCATCGATCACCACCAGCCGGCCGGTCTTCTCCACGCTTTCCAGAATGCTGTCTTCGTCCAGCGGGCTGGTGGTGCGCAAGTCCAGCACCTCGCAGTCGATGCCCTGGCGGGCCAGATTGTTGGCCGCTTCAAGTGCCACGTGGACCATGCGTCCATAGGTCACCAGGGTCACGTCGTCGCCATCGCGCAGGAAGTTGGCTTCGCCGAACGGCACGGTGTACACCTCTTCTGGCACTTCGCCTTGCATGCTGTACAGCAGCTTGTGTTCGCAGAAAATTACCGGGTCGTTGTCACGGATCGCCTGGATCAACAGGCCCTTGGCATCGTAGGGCGAGGACGGACACACCACCTTCAGGCCGGGGATGTGCGTCCATAGCGAGGTGAGCATCTGCGAATGCTGGGCTGCCGCGCGCAGGCCGGCGCCGTACATCGTGCGCATCACCAGCGGGGTGACCGCCTTGCCGCCGAACATGTAGCGGAACTTGGCGGCCTGGTTGAGGATCTGGTCCAGGCAGCAGCCGGCGAAGTCGACGAACATCAGTTCGCACACCGGGCGCAGGCCCTGGGTGGCGGCACCGACCGCGGCGCCGACATAGCCGATTTCCGACAGCGGCGCGTCGAGCACGCGGCCGGGGAATTGGTGGTACAGGCCTTTGGTCACCCCCAGCACGCCACCCCAGGCGTCATCCTCGCCGGGTGCACCGGCACCACCGGCGACGTCTTCGCCGATGATGAACACGGTATTGTCACGGCGCATTTCCTGGGCCAGGGCTTCGTTGATGGCCTGCTGGTAGCTGATCTTTCTTGCCATGGTGGTTCTCCTGTTGTTCTTGTAATCCGCGGCTCAGGGGTAGGCGACGTAGACGTCGGTGAGCAGGTCGGCGGGCTGTGGCTTGGGATCGGATTTGGCGCGGCGCACGGCGTCTTCGATCAGGTCCTCGATGCGCGCGTCGATGGCGTCCAGTTGCTCGGCAGTGAGCAGGCCGGCGCGGGTGGTCTTGTTACGGAACTGCATCAGGCAGTCGCGGGATTCGCGCAGGTTTTTCACTTCATCGGGGGCGCGGTAGGTTTGCGCATCGCCCTCGAAGTGGCCGTAGTAGCGGCTGAGCTTGACCTCGATCAGCGACGGGCCTTGCCCGGAACGTGCGCGCTCGATGGCCGCGCCTGCGGCCTCGTACACGGCAAAGAAGTCGAAGCCGTCGATGGTGACGCCTGGCATGCCAAAGCCAGCAGCGCGGTCGGCGATGTGGTCGCAGGCGACCGACCAGTTGGAGGCGGTGGCCTCGGCGTAGCCGTTGTTTTCGGCCACGAAGATGCACGGCAAGTTCATGATCGACGCCATGTTCATGGCTTCGAACACGGCTCCCTCGTTGGAGGCGCCATCGCCGAAGAACGCCACCGACACGTCGTCACGGCCCTTGAGTTTGGCCGCCAGCGCGGCCCCGGCCACCAGCGGAGCGCCAGCACCGACGATGCCGTTGGCACCGAGCATTCCCTTTTCCAGGTCGGCAATGTGCATCGAGCCGCCCTTGCCGCCGCATACCCCGGTTTTCTTGCCGTAGATCTCGGCCATCATGCCGTACACATCCACGCCCTTGGCGATACAGTGGCCATGGCCGCGGTGGGTCGAGGCGATGCAGTCGCTGTCGCGCAGGTGGGCCATGACCCCGGCGGCGGAGGCTTCTTCGCCGGCATACAGGTGGACGAAGCCGGGGATCTCGCCCGTGGCGAATTCCACGTGCAGGCGTTCTTCGAAGGCGCGGATGGTGCGCATCACTTCATAGGCATGCAGCAGTTGTTCGGTACTGAGTTGATTGGACATCTTGTTGTTCTCCAGGGTTGTCTCAACACGGGTTTGCAGGGTGCAGCCGGTGGCCGCGCGGGACGGCCAGCAGGTGATGGCGAGCGGCATGCGCCAGTACGGCCTCGACGTCCACGCTGAGCGGGCCTTGGTGGTCGAGGGTGATGGTGGGCGTGTCGTGTTCGGCAAATTCGATTTCACGTTCGCCATCCAGGGCCAGGGTGCCGCTGGCCAGGCTCAGGCGATGGGCGACGCCGGGCGTCAGTGGGCCGCTGGCGGTAATGCCGCAGGCTTGCAGCAGGCCGGGGGCCAGGGGGGCGAGCAGCGCTTGCTCGGCAGCGGGGTTCAGGCGTACCCAGGCGCCGTGCGGGTCCTGGCGCGATACTGGGCACCACAGGCCGCACAAGGCCGACAGGCCGATGGCATGGGGCTCGGCGAAGCAGGCGAAGACCTCGCAGAGGTCCTCGCTGCGGCTGAGCGCGCGGGCACCGATGAAGCGTTGCGGTGACACGGCCACTTCGACCAAGGCCCATTCCGCCAGCTGTTGCTCTGGCACGTTCACCAGCAGGCGCTTGTTGCGGCGCAAGCCGATGCTGGCCGGCACCCGGCCACTGGCGAGCAGGCCGCCGGCCAGGCCCGCGCTGGTGGCTTCGCGCAGTTCGGGGAAGGCGTTGTTGGTACCGGTGGACAGGGTCAGCAGTGGTACGTCACCGGCTTGGGCGGCGACCGCCTTGTGGGTGCCGTCGCCACCCAGCACAGCGATCATCGACACGCCACGCTCGACCAGGCGCCGGGTAGCCAGGTGGGTATCGGCCACGGTCTGGGTCAGTGGCAGGTCGAGGATCTCGATGGCCGGCCAGTGCTGATCGTGGGCCCCTGGGCCCTGGCTGGCCTTGAGTACAGCGGCGGCGATGCCGGTCATGTCGCTGGGCAGCAGCACCTGGCCGATGCCGGTGGCGCCGAAGGCTGCGAGCAGGCGTTGAATCGCCGAGGCTTTGTCGGTGCTCGAATAGAGCCCAGCATTGGCGGTCAGGCGGCGTAGGTCGCGGCCAGAGGCAGGGTTGGCAATGATCCCGACAATCGGGGCGGGTAGCGGCATGGCGCACCTCGTATTTTTGTTTGCAAGGGCTTGAGCAAGCGCGGTGCCAGCTTTCTTCGCCTTGGCTGAAGTGGCCGCGCTAGAGGGCTTTGGTCGAGTTATGGCAGGCCTGCACGGCGGCGCCAACGAGACGCCGGGTGCCAGCGCGGGGCTGGCCATGCCGAGACGCTGAGACGCTGCGTCTCAAGCTCGGCAGTAATCACACAGTGCTTGTCGGGGCATGCACAGAGGCGCTTAATGGCCGGACAACGATAAAAACAGCAACGAGAACCGGAGGGCCTGAATGCTTGCCGCGAACTCCCGAGCCCACGTCGACTGCGTCAGCAGGGTGCTGAAGAATGCCGATCGCCTGCCACAGGCGCCGGTTCCTGCGCTGATCCTCGACTCATGGCGCCGCTCCATGGAGCTGTACCGCCTCGACCCTGGGTCCCAGCAGGGGCCGCGTATCCTTTCCCAAAGCCTGCTCAACGAATGCCGCGAACGCGCCGAGCTGTTCCTGCGTATCGCCAGCGATGCCGTGGCACGCCTGCATGAGCGGGTGCGCGGCGCAGACTACTGCGTGCTGCTGACCGACGCCCAGGGGCGCACCATCGATTATCGGGTCGAGTCAGCCATCCGCAACGACTGCCGCAAAGCCGGGCTGTACTTGGGTACCTGCTGGTCAGAGGGCGAGGAGGGCACCTGTGGCGTGGCGGCGGTGCTGACCAGCAAGGCCCCGGTCACGGTGCACAAGCGCGATCACTTTCGCGCCGCCTTCATCGGCCTTACCTGCACTGCCGCACCGGTATTCGACCCGTTGGGCGAGCTTTTGGGTGTGGTGGATGTATCAGCCTTGCAGTCGCCAGACGATCGGCGCAGCCAGCACCTGATCCGGCAACTGGTCGAGCAGACGGCCCGCGAGATCGAAAACGCCTTCTTCATGCACAGTGCCCAGGGCCATTGGGTGATGCGTGCCCATGGCACGCCAGGTTATGTGGAAAGCCAGCCCGATTACCTGCTGGCCTGGGATGCCGATGGCCGCTTGCAGGCCATCAACAGCCTGGCGCGGCAACGCTTGGTGGAGCGCTTGGGGCGTTTGCCCGAGCATATTGGCGAACTGTTCGACCTAGACCAGTTGCGCCGGGTGAGCGCGACTTCAGCCCAGCGCCTGCCCGGCTTGGGTGGTTTGTATGGCCGGGTCAGCGCGCCGCAACGACGCGAGCGCGCGCAGCCGTTGCATCAGGCCCAGGACGCGCGGATCGAGCAGCACCTGCGGTTGGCCACGCGGGTCAAGGACTGCAACCTGGCGGTGCTGGTGCTAGGCGAAACCGGTGCTGGCAAAGAGGTCTTTGCCCGCCAGTTGCACCAGCAAAGCCTGCGCCGCGACGGCCCGTTCGTCACACTGAACTGCGCGGCCATCCCGGAAAGCCTGATCGAGAGCGAGTTGTTCGGCTATGTCGCAGGAGCCTTTACCGGGGCTTCCAGCAAAGGCATGCAGGGGCTGTTGCAGCAGGCCGATGGCGGTACGCTGTTCCTGGACGAAATCGGCGATATGCCGTTGCACCTGCAAACCCGCTTGTTGCGGGTGCTGGCCGAGGGCGAAGTGGCGCCGCTGGGTGCTGCACGGCGCGAGCGGGTGGACATTCAGGTGATCTGTGCCACTCACCGCGACCTGGCAACCATGGTGGCGGACGGGCGTTTTCGTGAGGATCTGTATTTCCGCCTGGCCAATGCCCGGTTCGAGCTGCCGCCGCTGCGTGAGCGCGAGGACCGCTTGGGGTTGATTCACCAGTTGCTGGCCGAAGAAGCCCAGGCCTGTGGAGTGGAGGTGGTACTGGCCGATGCTGCGCTGCAGGCGTTGCTGGTTTATCGCTGGCCGGGCAATTTGCGCCAGCTGCGGCAGGTGTTGCGCTATGCCTGTGCGGTGAGCGAGGGCGGGCAGTTGCACTTGCAGGACCTGCCGCATGAGGTTCGCGGTGACGCGGTTGTTTCGGCTGAAAGCGGCGTATCGTGCCCGGCCCGGCAGTTGCTGCTGGATGCATTGATCCGTCATCGCTGGAAGCCAGCGGATGCGGCGCGGGCTTTGGGGATCTCGCGGGCGACCCTGTATCGACGGGTGCATGAGCATCGTATCGAGATGCCGCGGATGAAGGGGTAGGGCCATTGGGGCCGCATAGCGGCCCCAGATTGTTGCAGGCATAAAAAACCCCGGAACAGGTCCGGGGTTCTGGTACATCACACTACTCGATCAATGCTCGTTGGCCAGCTTGTGTTCGAGGTAGTGAATGTTGACGCCGCCTTTGCAGAAACCTTCATCACGCACCAGGTCGCGGTGCAGCGGGATGTTGGTCTTGATGCCGTCGACGACGATCTCGTCCAGGGCATTGCGCATGCGCGCCATGGCTTCGTCGCGGTCCTTGCCGTAGGTGATCAGCTTGCCGATCAGCGAGTCGTAGTTCGGCGGAACCGAATAACCGCTGTACAGGTGCGAATCGACACGTACGCCATTGCCGCCTGGTGCGTGGAAGTGCTTCACCTTGCCTGGGCTTGGGATGAACTTCTTCGGGTCTTCTGCGTTGATCCGGCACTCCAGCGAGTGGCCACGGATCACCACGTCTTCCTGGCGGAACGACAGCTTGTTGCCAGCGGCGATGCTCAGCATCTCCTTGACGATGTCGATACCGGTAACCATCTCCGACACCGGGTGCTCAACCTGCACGCGGGTGTTCATCTCGATGAAGTAGAAGCGGCCGTTTTCGTACAGGAACTCGAAAGTACCGGCACCACGGTAGCCGATCTCGATGCACGCATCGACGCAGCGCTTGAACACTTCCTGACGGGCCTTTTCGTCGATGCCCGGGGCTGGTGCTTCTTCCAGTACCTTCTGGTGACGGCGCTGCAACGAGCAGTCGCGGTCGCCCAGGTGGATGGCGTTGCCCTGGCCGTCGGACAGCACCTGCACTTCCACGTGACGTGGGTTGGTCAGGAACTTCTCCAGGTAGACCATCGGGTTGCCGAAGGCAGCACCGGCTTCGGTACGGGTGAGCTTGGCCGAGGAAATCAGGTCCTCTTCCTTGTGCACCACGCGCATGCCGCGACCACCACCACCACCGGCGGCTTTGATGATCACCGGGTAGCCGACGTCACGGGCAATCGCCAGGGCGACTTCTTCGTCTTCCGGCAGCGGGCCATCGGAGCCTGGTACGGTCGGTACGCCCGACTTGATCATCGCGTCCTTGGCCGAAACCTTGTCACCCATCAGGCGAATGGTGTCGGCTTTCGGGCCGATGAAGGCGAAGCCGGATTTTTCTACCTGTTCGGCGAAGTCGGCGTTTTCTGCCAGGAAGCCGTAGCCCGGGTGAATCGCGGTGGCGCCGGTGACTTCGGCGGCAGCGATGATTGCCGGGATATGCAGGTAGGAATCCTTGGACGATGCAGGACCGATGC
>NZ_BCBI01000076.1:0-24399 GCF_001320565.1 Pseudomonas sp. NBRC 111132 | reverse complement strand
GCAGCTGCGCCAAGTCCTGGTACAGCGCCCGGCCAATTTCCGCAGCGCGGGCCGGCAGCACTGAAAGCAGCGTGTCACTCAGGCCGTGGCTGTTTTCGCAGAAGCCCTGCAAGTAAACAGAGGCCTGCAGGTCGGGGCTGGCCAGTACACGGTAGTTGCGGTCGACGCTGAAGTCCTCCAGATAACCGGCCAGTGGCGCCAGCAGGTCACGGTGCGAGCGGCGCTCGTAACCGGTGGCGAGGATCACGGCATCGTAGCGGTGGGTTTGCTGCTGGCCGGTGGCAAGGTCGCGCAAGGTCAGCTCCAGGCCTTCGCGTGTGGCCACCACCGCTTCCACCTGACGTCGGCACAGTACATTGTGGCGGTACTGGTGGGCGACCTTCTGACGGTAGAGGATGCCGTAGATGCGCTCGATCAGGTTGAGGTCGACCACCGAGTAGTTGGTGTTGTGGTATTCGCCCAGCAATTTGCTGCGCTGGTCGGCCGGTTCGTTGTAGACCAGGTCGGTGTAGTCCGGTGAGAAGATCTCGTTGACGAACGGGCTGTCGTCGGCGGGTTTGAGGGCCGACCCGCGCAGGATCATGTCGACCTTGACCGACGGGTAGCTGTCATTGAGATCGATGAACGCCTCAGCGGCGCTCTGGCCTGAGCCGATCACGGCGATGCGCATGGGTTTACCGTCGGTGCACGGCAGCTTGTTCAGGCTGCTCAGGTACTGGGAGTGGTGGAACACCCGTGGGTCGTCCTTGAAGGCGCCGAACTTTTCCGGGATTTTCGGCGTGCCGCCGCTGCCGACCACCACCGAGCGGGTGCGGCGGCTGTATTCGCGGCCTTGCGCGTCACGTGAAACCAGGCGCAGGTGCTCGACCCGGCCGGCATTCAATTCCGGTTCGATGCGCAACACTTCCTGGCCATACACCGCCTGGGTAGCGAAATGCTCGGCGGCCCAGCGCAGGTAGTCGTTGTACTCCAGGCGGCAGGGGTAGAAGGTGCCGAGGTTGATGAAGTCGGCCAGGCGCTGCTTCTGGTGCAGGTAGTTGACGAAGCTGTAGGGGCTGGTGGGGTTGCGCAGTGACACCAGGTCTTTCAGGAACGAGATCTGCAGCTCGCTCTGGGTGGCCAGGGTTTCGCCGTGCCAGCGGTAGTCTTGTTGCTTGTCGATGAACAGTGCGTCGAGGGCATGGCCCTGAGACTCGGCGAGTTCTTCCAGGGCGATGGCCAAGGCCAGGTTGGAAGGGCCGAAGCCCACGCCGATCAGATCTTTGATGGTTTCCTGCTGTGAGGGCTGGCTCATGGCTGCGATTCCCTGAATGGTCGAATATGGACGCCCGCCGGGGCTCCGGCTCCTGCGCAAGTACATGAGTTGGAACGAGCCAGGCGGGGGGGAATTTAAGCGGGCTCAAGAACTGCATGAGGCGGCCGATAGGGTGGTTACGGCAAGGACCGATCTTTTTGGCAAGGAATCGACATGAGCGGAATAACGGCAAGCAACCTGATGATCAACGGCGTTTCAGCGCAGACGCTGAGCGCCAACGCAGCGACTGAACGCGAACAGGCAAAACAGGCCGGTGAGGCACTGGGGCCACTGAGCATCAGCAGTGACAGCATGAAAGTTTCAGCGGGTAGCCAGGCGCAATCCACCGACACTGAAGACAGTGGCGAGTCGCAGGCCGTGACCGAGCTGCGTCAGCTGATCAAGGATCTGCAGAAACAACTGGCTGAAGAGCAGAAGCAATTGGCTGCGCTGCAGAACAGCAAGATGGACGAGGCCGCCAAGGCGGCTGCGGTGGGCGCCAAGCAGGCGAGCATTGCCACCATCAATGGGCAGATCATGGCAGCCACGGCGCAATTGCTGGAGCTGTTGCAGCAAGAGGGTGGCAGCAGTGCCGGCGGGATGGTCAGCGCCACGGCCTGATCATCCCGCCGGCATGCGCAGTCCCTGTAGGAGCGGCCATCTGTCGCGATGGGCCGCTCCGTCAGACACGCGCGTAGTAGCAGGTAGTGGTTATTCGGTCACCAAGCGGCCCTTGCTCTGCCGGTCCGCCTTGTACTGCATGGCCACTGCTGGCGCCGGCTTGGCGGCACCGGTTTCCAGCCACTGACGCATGCGGCTGGCATCGGCGAAGTGGGTGTACTTGCCGAAGGCATCGAGAATGACCATGGCTACCGGGCGATTGTCCATGCGGGTCAACAGCACCAGGCAATGCCCGGCCTCGTTGGTGAAGCCGGTCTTGGTCAGCTTGATGTCCCAGTTGCTCTTGTTCACCAGGTGGTCGGTGTTACGGAAGCCCAGGGTGTAGTTGGGCTTGCGGAAGGCCACGGTCTTTTCGCGGGTGGTCGACAGCTCGCTCAGCATCGGGTACTTGCGCGAGGCCATCAGCAGCTTGGCCAGGTCGCGTGCGGTGGACACGTTCTGCGTCGACAGGCCAGTCGGCTCAACATAGCGGGTGTGTGCCATACCCAGGCTGCGGGCCTTGGCATTCATGGCCTTGATGAACGCCGGGTAGCCGCCGGGGTAGGCGTTGGCCAGGCTGTTGGCCGCACGGTTTTCCGACGACATCAGGGTAATCAGCAAGGTTTCGCGGCGGTCGAGCTGGCTGCCCAGGCGCACGCGCGAATACACGCCTTTCATTTCCGGGTTGTTGGCGATGGTCATGGTGAGCATTTCATCCATGGGCAGCTTGGCATCCAGCACCACCATCGCTGTCATCAGCTTGGTCACCGAGGCGATCGGCACCACGCGGTCGGCGTGGCTCGAATACAATTCCTGGTTGCTGTTCAGGTCGATCAGCAGGGCACTGCCTGAAGCCAGGTGCAGCTTGGACGGGTCTCGTTGAGCCTGGACCGGGGGTTGTGCAGCAGCAGTCGACGGAAGGGTCGCGGTACCTGTGAGCAACAGCAGCAGGCTGAGGATGGACAGGGATGTTTTCACGTTGAGGCTCACTAAAAGTTGGTATGTCGTTGGCTGTGCAAGGGTTTTCCCCCTAAAACCGATGCATTCTGGAGTATGGCTGAATTGCTGTCGAATGCCTTATGACTAAAGGGCGCAAAGTGAACGATATTTAATCCTGTACCAATTTTTAACCAATCACGTACTTTTCCAGATTCGCAAATCGGCCCAGTCGTCAGCGGAATTGTTTCTTGGTGGTATGCTCGCCGCTTACCAAACAGGGAGAGTGGTAATGAGGTTGCGGGAGAGGCATAAGGCTTTGCAAGAGTGGCTCACGCCAAGGCGCCGTCGGCGCACCGGGATAGCGCTGATCGTAGCCTGGATCGCTGCGACGATAGTGTGGCCAAGCAGCAACTGGGCTTGGGTAGGTGGCCCAGGTATGTACCTGCTTTTCAGTGCTTGGCCGGCTGAGTTGCACGACAAGCGTTGATGCGCTGGCGGCGCGGATCCAAGTAGCGGCGCTGTAGTGCTACGGTCGCTATCACGCCGCCCTCGATCCAAACGGCCGGACCACGCTCTCGACCTTGTTGCCGGCTACCATCGCCCTGGCTCACGAGCAGTTGGTCCAGCAGCGCTTGCAACGCACTGCTGTTCTGATGCAACGAAAAGGGGCTTACCAAACGGCTGCAGCGAGGGCCTTTGTCGAACTGGCGATAAAAGTGGTCAAGCACCTTGAGGCGCCAGGCTGCTCCACTCAGATGGCGTAGCAGCCCGTCATTTGAATTTTCGGGTAGCCGCCGACGAGCTAGGACAATGCCTATTGTCTGGCCTGGCCACGAAACGCTCACCCGCAGGCGGCCCTCGATATCGTTCGAATCTGGCTGCTTGAACAAACAAGACTATAGATTATCTACTGGCATGAAGAAGGGTTGCTGTCTCTCTGAGCGGTGCTGAGCGGTGCTAGTCTCATTTCACCAACAACCCGTCCACGCCTCACTCAGGAGGATGTATGTCAGTAGAAAAAGTAGCAATAGTCACTGCCGGTGGTAGCGGCATGGGAGCGGCGGCAGCACGTAGATTGGCTGCCGATGGCTTCAAGGTCGGTATTCTCTCTTCATCTGGCAAGGGCGAGGCCCTGGCGCAGGAATTAGGCGGCATTGGCGTAACCGGCAGTAACCAGTCAAATGAAGATCTGCAGCGCCTCGTCGACGCAGTCATTCATAAATGGGGCCGTATCGATGTGTTGGTCAACAGCGCCGGCCATGGTCCGCGGGCACCGATCCTTGAGATCAGCGACGAAGACTGGCACCAGGGTATGGAGACATACCTGCTCAACGTAATTCGTCCTGTGAGGCTGGTGACCCCGTACATGCAGCGCCAGAACG
Organism: Pseudomonas sp. NBRC 111132; assembly: GCF_001320565.1. Lineage (NCBI taxonomy): Bacteria > Pseudomonadati > Pseudomonadota > Gammaproteobacteria > Pseudomonadales > Pseudomonadaceae > Pseudomonas > Pseudomonas sp. NBRC 111132. The sequence continues at coordinate 20,124 of NZ_BCBI01000076.1, read as the reverse complement.
GTGGTGCAATCATCAACATTTCCACTGCATGGGTGTTCGAGCCAAGCGAACTCTTCCCTACCTCGGCAGTTTTCCGTGCCGGTTTGGCGTCGTTCAGCAAAATCTATGCTGACAAGTACGCCGCTGACAACATTCGCATTAATAACGTGCTGCCTGGTTGGATCGACAGCCTCCCAGCTACCGAACAGCGTCGAGAAGGTGTGCCGCTCAAGCGCTATGGCACCAGTGAGGAAATTGCCGCCACTATCGCCTTCCTCGCAAGCGAAGGGGCAGCCTACATTACCGGCCAGAACATCAAGGTCGACGGCGGCGTTACCCGCAGCGTCTGAATGCCTCCGGGCCGCACGCAGTACGCGGCCCTTTTTCATTTTGGGCGATTGTCATGCTTGATCTGATATTGGCTAAGGTATGGTCAGATTTATCCATACCTGTTGGCGGTATTCCAAATCCATATCGCTTGATGCAACTGGCCACCGTCAATACTGAAGGGCAACCTAAGGTAAGCACTGTTGTCTTGCGACATGCGGATGCGTGTACGAAGTCGATCATCTTTTATGTGGACAAGCGCTCGGCGAAACTTGCAGAGATACTGGCCGAACCTAGAGTCGGCATTACCTCCGTCGACCCGTCTGGCAAGCGTCAACTTCGGGTTGAAGGCCTAGGTGAGCCGTTGTCGGATGTGTCGCTCCTTGCCAGGCACTGGGAGCAGGCACGAGGACGAACTCAAGCGCTCTTTCGCCATGGACGCATACCCGGTGAGGCTATTTCTTCACCTTCAACAGCTTACGAAACGCACATGGATGGTTTCAAGAATTTCGCTTTACTGGCTGTCCACCTACGACAAATAGAGTGGCTCGATCTTACCCAGGATATCCACCAACGGGCACGCTTCCTTTTGCAAGGCGACCATTGGCAGGCGGGTTGGATCGCTCCCTAAGGCAGGATCAATTTTAATGAGCAGAATCGCTATCCACAGTGACCAGGCGCCGAAAGCTATTGGCCCGTATTCGCAAGCAGTCCACATGGGTGAGTTGGTGTTCTTGACAGGGCAAATCGCGCTTCACCCTGAAAAGATGGAATTGGCTCAAGGCATTGAAGCCCAAACCATTCAGGTATTCGAGAACCTCCAGTCAGTAGCACAAGCCGCAGGCGGTAGTTTTTCTGACGTAGGAAAGCTCACTATTTACCTCACGGAACTCTCGCACTTTGGTGTCGTGAACGAAATAATGGGCCGTTACTTTGAAGCGCCTTACCCAGCACGAGCTACCGTGGGTGTATCGGCGCTCGCGTTGAATGCTTTGGTTGCTATTGACGCCACCTTAGTGCTTCCTCGAAAAACAGCATAATCCGCAAGTTTCCTCTTTATCATAAAACTCATTCAGCACCGGGCAGATGTTTCGTCATCTGCTCGCGTGGCTCACTCTCGATAGTGGCAGGGCAAATAGATGGCCAAGGCAGCTGATCTCGTTGTGCAATGTTTGGAAAGTGAAGGTGTTGAGTACGTGTTCGGCATTCCCGGCGAGGAAAACCTCGACCTGCTCGAATCCCTGCGCAAGTCGAAGATCAAGCTGGTACTGACCCGTCACGAGCAGTCTGCAGGTTTCATGGCTGCCACCTACGGCCGCCTGACCGGCAAGACCGGCGTCAGCCTGTCGACCCTTGGCCCTGGCGCCACCAACCTGGTCACCGCCAGCGCCTATGCCTACCTGGGCGGCATGCCGATGATGATGATCACCGGGCAGAAGCCGATCAAGAAGTCCAAGCAGGGCCGCTTCCAGATCATTGACGTGTGCGGCATGATGGACCCCATCACCAAGTACACCCACCAGTTCGCCTCGGCCGACAACATCCCGTCGCGCATGCGCGAAGCCTTCCGCCTGGCCGAAGAAGAAAAGCCGGGGGCGGTACACCTGGAGCTGCCGGAAGACATCGCCGCCGAGCAGACCGATGCGTTACCGATCCCTCAGAGCCTCCACCGTCGACCGTTAGCCGAGCAAAAGGCAATCGAAGCGGCGGTTGAGAGGCTGCACAGAGCCCGCAACCCTATCTTGGTGATCGGCGCAGGCGCCAACCGCAAGATGACCGCCAAGGTCCTCAAGCAACTGATCGACGAGACTCGAATCCCGTTCATCACAACCCAATTGGGCAAAGGTGTGGTCGACGAGCGCCATCCCTGCTTCCTCGGTAATGCTGCGCTTTCGGCCGGTGATTTTGTACACCGTGCAATCGAAGCCGCCGACCTGATCATCAACATCGGCCACGACGTGATCGAGAAGCCGCCGTTCTTCATGGTTCGCGGCGGCACCGAGGTCATCCACATCAACTTCCGTGCCGCCGAAGTCGATGCCGTGTACTTCCCGCAGGTTGAAGTGATCGGCGACATTGCCAACGCCGTGTGGCAGATCGGCGAAGCGCTGAACGACACGTCGCACTGGGACTTCACCCGCCTGATGGCCATTCGTGAAGCCAACGAAGCACAGATCGCCGAAGGCGCCGACGATAACCGCTTCCCGGTCTACCCGCAGCGCCTGGTGGCCGACATCCGTCGTGTACTGCCGTCGGAAGGCATCGTTGCCCTGGACAACGGCATCTACAAGATCTGGTTCGCCCGTAACTACAAGGCGCACAAACCCAACACCGTGCTGCTCGATAACGCCCTGGCGACCATGGGCGCGGGCCTGCCATCGGCGATGGCGGCGCACCTGGTGTACCCGGATCGCCCGGTGATCTCGGTGTGCGGCGACGGTGGCTTCATGATGAACAGCCAGGAGCTGGAAACCGCGGTACGTCTGGGCATGCACATCACCGTGGTGATCCTGCGTGACGACGGCTACGGCATGATCCGCTGGAAGCAGGCCAACATGGGCTTCACCGATTTCGGCCTGGACTACGGCAACCCGGACTTCGTCAAATACGCCGAAGCTTATGGCGCCAATGGGTATCGCGTAGAAAGTGCCGACTCGTTGATTCCGCTGCTTGACCACTGTGTCTCCAACCCAGGGGTGCACGTGATTGATTGTCCGGTCGACTACAGCGATAACGACCGTATATTGAACATTGATCTGCGCGAGCGCAGCGCGGCGGTGTGAAGCCGTCTTGTTCTGGCTGATCGCCGATTCAGTGTGGTGGCGAAGCGTCTGGCTGACAAACAAAGGCAAGGTTATGCTTCGCCACCCACAGATAAGGAGAGCGAGAATGGGCAGAGGGCTGGAAAGGATTCGAGCGTGGCTTACACCACGGAGGCGGTTCTGGTCAGGCATGGCCCTGTTCACAGTGACTGTTATCGTGCCGGTTGTCAGCCCAGGAACGAGCGTCAGTTGGCTCATCGGACCTGCTGCCGTACTCATCGTTGGTAGCTTGATGACGGTGCCGAACGGCAAACAATGAAGTACTGGGCCCGCAGAGGCGCGTGGGGCTGTTTTGCGAGCCCCTGACTGAATGGCCGACCGGCGCGGCCATGTTCCAGGCTGCAGGCGTATCAATCTGTACGCAGTATCGGGAACAGTTCTAGCGGATTGCGTGATTCGCTGTTCATCAGGTCGCACGCAGCCGCAGCTTGTGACTTGTTTATAAAGCCGTGCTTGAGCCGTTGTTTTTCCTGGTTGTCGTAGAGGTCGAAGCCGCCCGAAGTGGTCGCGGCGTAGAACCGGTTGCCGATGCGGAAGGACTCGCCTTCCACCGGCACAGCAGGAACGATAACGAATCTTGGTTGCATGTCACGCGCCTCCCCAGGCAGATATCTAATTATTAGTCTGAGAGCGGGAAGGCAACAATATGACTCATCGAGACTAATCAATGGCGTGGCGTGTCACGGCTATCCGCCATGAACTGAGGGATGGCTGGCATCCCGATGCAACCCGTGTGATGGGGGAGGCGCATCGGAATGTCTTGCCGGCGCTTGGCGCTCAGCGATGGATGAGCGAGAGCTCGCTGATGATGCAGATCGAGCCTTCGTCGGCGGGCGTTGCAGCGGTGTAGTCGACCTGGTTGTAGACCCCACCGTGGAACTCGAACAGGCGTGAAGCCCAGGTACTGTCGAGCTGCAAATCGCCCGATGTGCCGGATACCCCATTGCATTTGGCTGTCACATTGACCACGCCGTCAGCCGTGGTGTGGATGCTGATGTTGAACTTCTCCCCTAGCGGCACCCCCTTCAAAACCGTTGAGTTCACAGGGTCTGTCTGGTTGTAGGTGCGTCGAAAGCCCAGGGTGATGTTGCCCTTGTTCCAGAACACTTTCACCGGCGGGCTGTCATCCCCACGCACGTGCATCTGGGCGATGACCACCTTCTGCGCCGCGTTTACCTTGGTCAGCGTCATTGTCTGGCGATTCCAGTGATCCTGGGCGCTGGCCAGTGTCCAGTCTTCCGTTTCTGTCCACTCGCAGCGGGTCCTGTGAGTGCTTTTGCTCGAAGCCCCTTTGGTGGGGGCTGAAAACTGGATCGAACCATCGCTGAGCACCTTCACGATGCTCGGGAAGCGGGCAATTGCTTCGGCGCCGTTGACTTCCAGGGCAACCGGATTGGTTGAGGAAACCGCTATCGGGGTGGCAATGGTGAGCTTGCTGATGTCTACGGCCATGGGGCTGCTCCTTAGAAAAAGCTGGGGTTGAATGGTGGAGTGATCTGGCGACCGGGAAGTGGTTGCCGACGCCAAAGTTAGCCATAAGCTAAATATCAGTCAATGGCTTTTGGCTAAATAAATTTCGCTTGAAGAATAATTACCCGCGGGCGAAATTTTTCCGCAATGGGGCTTTACGCTGGATTTGGCATTGAGATAAGCTTTCCTTTAATACTGTACAAACATACAGCCTTCAGGATGGGAATATGTCCAAGCACATGAAGTCAGAGCCCCAGCTGCGCCAGGAGATGACCGGAATAGAGCGGCTTAGCCTGCGGGTGTCGTCAATGATCAACCACCCGCTTGCGCAGACTCAGCGCTGGGTTGTGGTGCATCGCCTGGATACTGACGGTGACATGGAGTGGGAGGAGGTAATGGGCCTGCTGTCGGAAACACCCGAACTGGACCTGACCTTCAACGATGACGAGAGCGTGACAGTGCGCTGGGAGCGCAGCAGCGTGGAAGAGCGTGACGATTTCTTGGTTGAGCAGGACAGCGAGCAGCAGGTCGAGGAGGCGGCACCTTTCTGAGCATCAGAAAAAGCCCGCCGTGGAGGGCGGGCTTCGCTTTACACAAGGTGGGCATTCCACACCAGTAGCACCCTGGCCTGTATGTAAGTCTCTTCCTGGCGAATCATGCGGTCTTTGTGTCGCGAGTTGTCGGAGATCATCTCGAAATGCTCCTCATCCGCGATTTGCAGCCGCTTGATGTAGATGTGGTCGCCCCAGGAGAAGAAATAGATGCCATCGCCAACGAACTCGCGGATGCTGACATCGACGATCAGCGGGTCGCGGTGCTTGATGGTTGGCTCCATCGACTGGCCCCAGCCCGTTACCATTTTCAGATGGTGGTGCTCACTGAACGCTACGCCCAGTTCGCGCAGGTGGCTGGGGCTGACGCGAATGTCCTTGAACATCTCGGGGTAATCGTGGGGGATCTGGCCGCCACCCATGGCTGCCCGCACGTCGTAATGGGCAATCCACACTTCATCACCGACCAGGCCAGGGCGAACCCGCTCAGCCTTCACCAGTGGGGTATCTGCTGGCTCTTGCGCAGCGGCCAGCAACCGTTGCCGGGTTTCTTCGGGGATACCTTTACCGCTTCTTGCCAGCATCTGCTTGACCAGGTCGGCTGCAGAAAGCTTGCTGTCAGCCACCTCGACGCCAACTTGCGTGTGCTCGCCTGGCGTCACCGCATCGAACCAACCCCGTGGCAAACCTTCGATGCCCTCGATGCGACGGGCCACGTCATCACCCAGGTTCTTCGCGGTCTTGTCGGAAAGGATCTGGCTCAGATGGGCAGGCGCCATCCCCCAGCGCTCTGCGCAGGATCCTTTCCTCTGGCTACCGATCAGCTTGATCAGGTTGAGCTTGCGAATTTCGTAAATATCCATGGGGTGAAGCATGCCAGTGTTTAGCTGGCTGCTAAATATGCGCATAGCTAAATTGGTCTTGTGGCGATGTTAGCTGTAGGCTAAATTAAATGGGCGAACAAGGAAAGCCACCGAGGCAATTTTCTCCAAGGCTTATCACATCATCATCTGTAATGAGGTTCACATGGATCCGACCGACCTCGGCCCGGGCACAGTCACTTGGCTGAGCGGTACGGGTACTGTTTTGCTGGGTGCATTTCTGTGGCTGCGCAAGTGGTTGTCCAGGGATGCGGTCGACCGCGCGATGGACAGTGCGGATATTGCGGTCATCCACCGCCTGACAGAACTGCTGGACATCGAACGGGACGCCCGAAGAGAGGCAGAGGCTAAAGCTGATCAGCTCGCCAAGGAGCGAAACGAACTGGTGATGACCGTGGGGCGGCTGCAAGGCAAGGTCATGGCCCTGACCAACCAGTCTGGTCGCAGCCCTCATCCCTGAGGGTGGCCCAAGCAAAAAAAAGCCCGCCAGATTGGCGGGCACAAGGGCGTAGGGAGCAACGCACAACAAATTCGGGTCAGGCGACCAGGGTGCCGGGTTGCAACTGCTCAACCAGGGCCTGGGCCGAGGCAAGCGTCGGCATCGGGCCGCTCACGGCTTCACCGTTACGCACCAGGTACCAGCATGCCAACAGGCCCTGTTCACGCAGTGAAACGGGGACGGCGCTACCGACAACGGACATGATCTGAATAGTGGCCATGAGGACCTCCTGTGAAACATGGCTCTACCATACGCAGCAGCCGGAACGCTTTGAAATCAACTTCCTCGATAGTGGTCATTAGTTCTATCAACCGTTACCAGCGTGGCGGGCCGTAGTACACCGGTGGCGGGCCGTAATAAGGGCGGTAGCCTGGGGGCGGTGGCGCGGGTGCGTAGTACGGCTGGTAGTACACCGGCTGTGGTGGCGGTTGCACGTACACCGGGGGAGGCGCGTAATAGACTGGCTGGCGTTCGACGTACACGGTGCGGTCACGCCCGCCATAAACCGTCGCCCCAACCACGGCACCGACCACGGCAGCACCTAGCAGGGGGCCTGGCCCATACCAACCACCGCCGCCATGGCCATAACCGCCGTGGGCTGCAGCAGGCCCGCTGATGGCCAAGGCACCGACCAGCAGGGCGATTCCGGGAATGTGACGGTTCATAAAACAACCTCGCAGGAAAACCCCACGCTTGGGGCCTTATTACTATGACTCCAGTCTCCGTCAGCTGAGCACAGGGGAACGGTAAAGGTTGTGTAAGGGACGACCAGTGGTTGCCTCTGTTACGCTGAACAAACGTTTCAGTTATGACTATGGAGCAGGTTATGTCGACAACTCCCAGCAGAGATACCGTGCTGTGCATTTCCTTGGCCGGCCGCCCTGGTACCTTCGGCGTGCGCTTTCACAACCACCTCTACCAGCAGCTGGGTTTGGACTTTTACTACAAGGCCATGCGCACCGATGACCTGCCGGCGGCGGTGGCGGGTATCCGCGCGCTGGGTATTCGCGGCTGTGGGGTGTCGATGCCATACAAGGAGGCCTGCATGGCCTTGGTCGATGAAATCGACCCGTCAGCGCAAGCCATTGAATCGGTCAATACCCTGGTCAACAGCAATGGCCACTTGAAGGCTTACAACACCGATTACCTGGCTGTGCGTCAGTTGCTGGCGCAGCACCAGGTCGACCCAGGCACCGCGTTTGCCCTGCGTGGCAGTGGGGGGATGGCCAAGGCCGTGGCCAGTGCCCTGCGCGATGCCGGGTTTGCCGAAGGCATCATCGTTGCGCGCAACGAGCAGGCCGGGCGGCAGCTGGCGGATGTGTGCGGTTACCGCTGGTTGCCACAGCTGGGCGACATCTGCCCGCCAATGCTGGTGAACGTGACACCGATCGGTATGGCGGGCGGGCCAGAGGCAGATGTGCTGGCGTTTTCCGAGCAGGCCATTGCGGCAGCGGAGCGGGTATTCGATGTGGTAGCGATGCCGGCGCAAACGCCGCTGATCCGCCAGGCCCAAGCGTTGGGCAAGCCGGTGATCACTGGGCTGGAGGTCATTGCGCTGCAGGCGCTGGAGCAGTTTGTGCTGTACACCGGGGTAAGGCCGACGCGGGCTCAGGTAGACGCTGCGGTGGCGTACGCCCGGGATATCTGATTATTGCTGTACTGGCCCTTTCGCGGCTTTAGCCGCGAAAGGGCCAGTACAGGATAAGACAGGGTCAGAACACCTTGTGCCCGTCATCCAGCTGATGGTCGACCAACGCCCGGCCATGGGCCAGCGACACATGCTGAGCATTTTCAAGGTCGGAGAAAAACTGCATCGGCATCGACAGACGCTTGCTGGTGTGCCCGTCGGGTGTGGTGATCAGGCAGCCGGCGGCATAGGGCAGGGGGGAGTCAGGATGGGGCATCACGCTGGCGGTGATGGTGTGCTCGCGGTATTCACAGTGAAGAGATTGCATCGTCCTTACCTCGCTGTGGCATGTGAAGCGGTTACCTTCATATACCACAGCAAGGGGCCGGGAGTTCCCGGCCCGACGAGCGAGCCGCGACGAACGCTTACCCTTTGAGTTCGGTTGGCTGGATCACTTCGACCCAGTAACCGTCCGGGTCCTTGACGAACGCCAGGTGGTTCATACGCCCATCCTGCAGGCGTTTCTGGAACGGTACATCCAGTGCTTCGAAGCGCGCGCAAGCGGCGCGTACGTCGGGCACCGAAATGCAGATGTGGCCAAAACCGCGCGGGTCGGTGTTGCCGTTGTGGTAGGCAAACTCGGCATCGTTTTCGGTGCCGTGGTTGTGGGTCAGCTCCAGCACGCCAGGGATCGACTTCATCCATTGGTGGCGTGCGGTGTCATCGGCGGGAATCTGCGCCGGATCGACCAAGGCCAGGAAGTAAAGGCTGAACGCGGCTTCTGGGAAATCACGCTTGTCGACCAGGCGGAAGCCCAGGACGCGGGTGTAGAAGTCCAGCGACTTCTCGATGTCCTTGACCCGCAGCATGGTGTGGTTGAAGACGAACTGGGCGGTGGCGGCGTCAGGTTGCGCGGTGACGCCAGGCAGGGTTTGCAGATCGTGCAGGCTCATGGGAACTCCTGAGACGGGGCCGGGCGCAGGGCGCCGGCAAAACAGACAGGCTGGCCATGATACGGCAGTGCGCCGATTGCGCAAATGAAAGCGCCCTGCACAAGGCAGGGCGCTGGAATTAGAGGCCCGCATGTGCGGGCGCGTGATGGGGTCGCTAGTCCTTTAGCTGTCTCGATACTGAGCCAGCCTTTGTGAAAAAAGTGTGAAGCAGGTGTGGACGTTTCATCAGCGTACCCAGCTTTCCACGGTGGCGGCCCCGTACTGTTCTTTCCAGGCCTTGAGGCCGCGGTGGTTGCCGCCTTTGGTCTCGATTCGCTCGCCGGTGTGTGGGTTCTGGTACACCTTTACCACGCGCGGGCGGCGTTGTTGCTTGGGCGCTGCGCTGGAAGCGCGGGCTACTGCCTTGGGGTCGAGGATGGCGATGATATCGCGCAGGCTCTTGTCATAGCTTTTCATCAGGCCGACTAGTTTCTGCTCGAATTCGATTTCGCGTTTGAGGCCGGCATCCTTTTTCAACGCTTCCAGTTGCGCCATCTGTTCCTGGAGCGCTTTTTCGGCAGCACGAAACTCTGCAAGTCTGGACACTGTAATCACTCCTGTACGTCAGTCGTGGCAGGGCGTGACGAACATTGAATAAGCGTAAAACGCCGGCCACGCGGGTGGGATTTGCTGTTCGCTGATATCGAGTGTAGTCATTCATGGGTACTGGGTAAACCGCTAACTTTTTATAAGTAATACGGGAACTTTCCTAGTTTTGCGTGCGCTATTTCACGGCTTTTTTCCGGCTGCCCCTCAAGGTGCTTAGACCATGGTCCAATGGCCCGTTCCAGAGCCTTTGCGCGATCATTTCAGATGATGGTCGGCTATTGTTCGGCTCCCGCAGTACCGTGGCCAACGCGCGCCACAGGTTGTTAACTTGTCTTCATTCTGGATGTTCTCTCGCATGTTTGCCCCTTTCCCTCACGCCCCTGGGCGTCGTGTTGCCGGCCTGTTCCTGTTGTGTGCCGGCGTCAACGCCCAGGCCGCCGGTTTTCTTGAAGACAGTAGTGCCAAGGTCGAAGCACGCAATGTCTATTTCAACCGGGATTTCCGGGACGGCCACAGCAGTTCCAGCCAGGGCGCGTCCAAGCGCGAAGAATGGGCACAAGGCTTCATCCTCAATGTGCAGTCGGGTTATACGCAAGGGCCGGTAGGCTTTGGTGTTGATGCGCTGGGCATGTTCGGCTTCAAACTGGATTCCAGCCCTGCCGACAGTAACAGTGGTTTGCTGCCGTCTTCCGGGCATGATCCGCGCGGCTCTGCCGACCAGTACGCGAAGATGGGCCTGGCGGCCAAGGTCAAGGTTTCCAACACCGTGCTCAAGTACGGTTCGATGATGCCGGATGTGCCGTTGCTCAAGTACAACGATGGCCGCCTGCTGCCGACCATGTTCCACGGCGCCATGCTCACCTCCGAAGAATTGCGCAACCTGAAGTTCACCGTGGCGCGGCTGGACAAATATACCGCTCGGGACTCTACCGACCGCCAGGACATTCGCGTGCACTGCAAGAACAAGCGCTATGCCTGCGATACCGAAGCCGACCACTTCGACCTGGCCGGTGTCGATTACCGTTTCAACGAGCGGATCAGCGCCCAGTACCAGGTCGCCAAGCTGGAAAACATCTATCGCCAGCACTTCCTCGGCCTGGTGGCCAGCCAGCCGCTGGCAGTGGGTAGCCTGTCTGCCGACCTGCGCCTGATCAAGAGCGATGACATCGGCAATGCCCGTGCCGGCGCAATCGACCACCGCGCGTTCAGCGGCATGCTTGGCTACAGCCTGGGTGGCCACAAGGTGAGTGCCGGCTGGCAGCGCATGTATGGCGACAGCGCCATGCCGTATCTGGATGGCAGCAACCCATACCTGGTCAACTATGCCCAGGTCAACGACTTCGCCGCCGCCCAGGAGCGTTCCTGGCAAGTGCGCTATGACTACGACTTCAAGGCACTGGGGGTGCCTGGCCTGACCTTCTTCACCCGTTATATCAATGGCGACTCCATCAAGGTGCCGGGCAGCAGTGCCGAAGGTAAGGAATGGGAACGCGACACTGAGTTCAAGTACCAAGTGCAAAGTGGCACTTTCAAGGATGTCAGCGTGCGCCTGCGTAATTCCACTTACCGCAGCAACTATGAAAAGTGGGCGCGTGACATGGATGAAACACGGGTCATTGTCAGCTACAACTTCTCGATCTTCTAAGCCGTCGCTTTGCCAAATACCGGTGGCCACCTGACAATGGCTGCTGGTTCCCGCAAAGGGCAGGGCAATGAAAGACCTGTTGTTGATCGGCATCGGCGCGGGTGACCCGCGCCAGGTCACTTATGAGGCAGTCGACGCGCTGCGTAGCGCTTGCGTGTTCTTCGTGCTCGACAAGGGCCGCGACAAGGATGACCTGGTGCAACTGCGCAAGGCAATTCTGCAACGCTACCGTCCCGAGGGCGGTTACCGCCTGGTGCAGGTGGCCGACCCTGTGCGCGATGGTCAGGCGGATGACTACCAGGGCGCGGTGCAGGACTGGCACCGGCAGCGCGCTGCGCTGTATGCCCAACTGATCGAGCAGGAAATTGGCGACGGGGAGACTGGCGCCTTTTTGCTGTGGGGCGAGCCGACCCTGTATGACAGCACCCTGCGTATTCTCGACCTGGTCCGCGAGCGCGGCGTGGCGCTGCGCCTGCAGGTAGTCCCTGGCATCAGCAGCGTTCAGGCTCTGGCAGCGCGCCACCAAGTGCCGCTCAACCGCATTGGTGAGCCGCTGACCGTGCTGCCGGGGCGGCGACTGGGCGGGCATGGGCCTATCGACAATGTTGTGGTGATGCTCGATGGGCAAAGCGCGTTCGCCCTGCTCGATGACCCGGCGTTGATGATCTATTGGGGCGCGTACCTGGGGACGGAGGACGAGGTACTGATTGCCGGGCCATTGCAGGCAGTGAAGGCGCAAATACTGCAAGTGCGTGAGCGGGAGCGGCTGCGCAAGGGGTGGATCATGGACACCTACCTCTTGCGCAGGGCGCTGTAGTTGGCGATACCCCTATCAAGGGTTACCCAGAATAGCCACCACCTTGTCCCGCAACTGGTCGATGCTGAACGGCTTGCCGATCAGGTGCATGCCTTCGGGCACATTGAAGCTGTCGGCATAGCCACTGGCGAACAGCACGGGCAACAGCGGCCGCAGTTCGCGTGCTTTCCCCGCCAGTAACTCGCCTCGCATGTCCGGCAAGCCCACATCGGTCATCATCAGTGCCAGCGCCTGGTTCGGGTCTTCGAGTACCCGCAGGGCGGCCGCGGCGTCTTCTGCCTCGATGACGTTGTAGCCCAGTTCGTCGAGCACTTCGACCATCAGCATACGGACGATGTCGTCGTCTTCGACTACCAGAAGGTGCATGGTTCGGATCCTGTACAAATGAGTGTCTTTAATCTGTGCACCGCGCGGCATCAGAAGTTCCCGAGGATACCGATCCATGCAAATAGATGGAACGATTCCCGAACGCAACCTTCAAATACTGGCTAAATGCCCTGCCAGACCCGTCAAAGCTGGTTAGACTCGCTTATCAGGACGGCGCAGTGGCAGATAACAACAATGACTGATCGGCCACTCTTTTCAATGGACTTTTCTTGCTCGGGCGTTTTCTCATGATTCAATCAGCCTCGATGGACCAGCGCAGCTTTCGCAAGCTGTTGAGCCGCAACATCGGCCTCCCTCTGGGGGTGGGCCTGCTGGGGGCCGTGGCCTTCGTCGCGGTGATCAACTACCTGCTCTCAGCCATGCAGTGGGTCGAGCACACCGACCGGGTGATCGGCAATGCCAACGAAACGGTCAAGCTGTCGATCGACATGGAAACCGGCATGCGCGGTTTCCTGATCACGGGCGACGAGCGTTTCCTTGACCCCTACGAGGTGGCCAAGCCGCGCATTCTCGGCAGCCTGCAAAGCCTGCGCGGCATGGTCGAAGACAACCCGCAGCAGGTCGACCGTATCGACCGGCTGATCGCCTTGCAGCAAGCCTGGAACACCTTCGGCAGCGAGATGATTGCCCTGCGCCGCACCCAAGGCGACTATCAGGCATCGATCGGCAATGGCCGCGGCAAGCGCCTTACCGACGAGATCCGCAAGGAGTTCGACGGCCTGATCGGCACTGAACAGCAATTGCGCATGGCCCGTAACGAAAAGGTCAGCAGCGTTACCGTCACGGCCATTTCGGTGTTCGTGCTGTTCATCGTCGGCCTGAGTGCCTTGCTCGCCTACCTGGGCCGGCGCGACCTGCTGGCGCTGTCTGGCAGCTACGAAGAAAACGCCAAGGCCCAGCAGCGTGCGGCCGAGCGCCTGGAGCACCAGGCCTGGCTGCGCAACGGGCAGACCCAGCTGGCCGAACAGGTACTGGGCCAACTGACCCTGCCGATGCTGGGTGACAACATCCTGCGCTTTTTTGCCGCTTACATGGGCAGTGTGGTGGGGGCGGTGTATGTGCGTGATGAGCATGGCCGCCTGGTACGGGTGGCTACCTATGGCCTGGATGCTGAAGAGCAGGCTCGGGAGCAGGTAAAGGGCGATCATGATGGCCTGTTGGCACAAGCGGTGCGCGAAGGTCGCCTGCTGTGCCTTGAAGACCTGCCCGAAGACTACTATCGCCTGAGTTCCGGCCTCGGCAGCGGCCTGCCACGTAATGCCTTGCTGATGCCTGCGATCGACGATGGTGGAATCAACGGCGTGGTCGAACTGGGCTTCCTGCGGCCTTTGCAGGCGCGCGACAACGAGCTGATGGAGCGACTGGGCGGCAACCTGGGCATTTCCATCGAAAGCGCCCGCTACCGTCAGCGTTTGCAGGAAGTGCTGGCCGAGACCCAGCAGTTGAACGAAGAGCTGCAAGTGCAGCAGGAAGAACTGAAAACCGCTAACGAAGAGCTGGAAGAGCAATCGCGCGTGCTCAAGGAGTCCCAGGCCCACCTGGAAACCCAGCAGGCGGAACTGGAGCAGACCAACGAGCAGTTGTCCGAGCGTACCGAGGCGCTGGACCGCAAGAATGACGAACTGGTCCAGGCCCAGGAAGAACTGCAGGCACGTGCCGACGAGTTGCAGCGCTCTAGCAAGTACAAGTCCGAATTCCTCGCCAACATGTCCCACGAACTGCGCACGCCGCTGAACAGCTCGCTGATCCTGGCCAAGCTGCTGGCGGAGAACGCCGAAGGCAACCTCAGCGACGAGCAGGTGAAGTTTGCCGAGTCGATCTACTCGGCTGGTAACGACCTGCTCAACTTGATCAACGATATTCTCGATATCGCCAAGGTCGAGGCCGGCAAGCTCGAAGTGCGGCCAGAAAGCACCCAGGTGGAGCGCCTGGTCGAGGGCCTGCGCGGGATGTTCGAACCGCTGGCCGGGCACAAGGGCCTGGCCTTCGAGGTAACGGCCGAGGCACAGGTGCCGGCCACCCTGTTCACCGACCGCCAGCGCCTTGAACAGATCCTCAAGAACCTGCTGTCCAATGCCATCAAGTTCACTGAGCGTGGCAAGGTCAGTCTGAACATTGGCTACCAGCCTGGCACGGGCATCGTGTTTGCCGTGCGCGATACTGGTATCGGCATTGCGGCCGACCAGCAGCAGGCGATTTTCGGTGCCTTCCATCAGGTCGATGGCACCAGCAACCGCCGTTATGGCGGCACCGGCCTGGGCCTGTCGATTTCCCGAGACCTGGCGCATTTGCTCGGCGGGCAGATCAACGTCGACAGCAGCCCCGGCCAGGGCAGCGTGTTCAGTCTGATTCTGCCGGAGCACTATGAGCGCCTGGCGCAGGACGTCGAGCCGCTCAGCCTGCGTCCGGCGGTCGATACGTTGCCACCCGCGCCGCAGGTGCCGGTGGTGTCGGCGCCAAAACGCCCGGCATTGGCATTTGTCGACGACCGCGAGCGCGCACCGTTCAGCAACCGCTGCATCCTGGTGATCGAAGACGAACCGAACTTTGCCCGCATCCTCTTCGACCTGGCCCACGAGCTGGGTTACAGCTGCCTGGTGGCGCAGGGCGCCGACGAAGGCTTCGAGCTGGCCGCCCAGTACATCCCCGATGCGATCCTGCTGGACATGCGCCTGCCCGACCATTCCGGCCTGACCGTGCTGCAACGCCTGAAGGAGCAAGCCGGCACCCGGCATATTCCGGTGCATATCATTTCTGTGGAAGACCGGGTCGAGGCCGCCATGCACATGGGCGCTGTCGGTTATGCGGTCAAGCCCACCAGCCGCGAAGAGCTCAAGGAAGTGTTCGCCCGCCTGGAAGCCAAGCTGACCCAGAAGCTCAAGCACATCCTGCTGGTGGAAGACGACGACCTGCAGCGCGAGAGCATTGCCCGGCTGATCGGCGACGACGATGTCGAGATCACCGCCGTGGCGTTTGCCCAGGACGCGCTTGCGCTGCTGCGCGAGAACATCTACGACTGCATGATCATCGACCTGAAGCTGCCGGACATGCTTGGCAACGAGCTGCTCAAGCGCATGACCGCCGAGGATATCCGTTCCTTCCCGCCGGTGATCGTGTACACCGGGCGCAACCTGACCCGCGAAGAAGAAGCCGACCTGCTCAAGTACTCGCGCTCGATCATCATCAAGGGCGCGCGCTCGCCGGAGCGCCTGCTCGACGAAGTGACGCTGTTCCTGCACAAGGTCGAGTCGCAGCTGTCCAACGAGCGCCAGCGCATGCTCAAGACCGCCCGCAGCCGCGACAAGGTGTTCGAGGGGCGCAAGGTGCTGCTGGTAGACGATGATGTGCGTAACATCTTCGCCCTCACCAGCGCCCTGGAGCACAAGGGCGCAATCGTCGAGATCGGCCGTAACGGCCGTGAGGCCATCGAACGCCTGGAGCAGCATGACGACATCGACCTGGTGCTGATGGACGTGATGATGCCGGAAATGGACGGTTTCGAGGCCACCCGCCTGATCCGCCAGCAACCGCGCTGGCGCAAGCTGCCGATCATCGCCGTGACCGCCAAGGCCATGAAGGATGACCAGCAGCGTTGCCTGCAGGCCGGGGCCAATGATTACCTGGCCAAGCCGATCGACCTGGACCGTCTGTTCTCGTTGATCCGTGTATGGTTGCCGCAACTGGAGCGAATTTGACTAGCGAACGTAATACCGACATCGAAATCCGCTTGCTGATCGAGGCCATCTACCTCAAGTACAGCTACGATTTTCGCAACTATTCCGGCGCTTCGATCAAGCGCCGGATCCTGCACGCGCTGCGCCAGTTCGACTGCTTGACGGTGTCGGCGCTGCAAGAGCGCGTGCTACACGACCCCGGCATGTTCATGCAGTTGCTGCAGTACCTGACGATCCCTGTCAGCGAGATGTTTCGCGACCCAGGGCACTTCCTGGCGTTGCGTAACGAAGTGGTGCCGCTGCTGCGCACCTGGCCGTCGATCAAGGTGTGGATTGCCGGCTGCAGCACGGGCGAGGAGGTGTATTCGATGGCCATCCTGCTGCGTGAAGAGGGCCTGCTGGAACGCACCATCATCTACGCCACCGACATCAACCCGCATTCGCTGGACAAGGCCAAGCAGGGCATCTACTCGATGCAGAGCATGCGCGAGTACGCCGAGAACTACCGCATGGCCGGTGGTCGCCGGGACTTTTCCGAGTACTACACGGCGGCCTACGGCAACGCCATCATGGACAGCACCCTGCGCGACAACGTGACCTTTGCCGACCACAGCCTGGCCACCGACAGCGTGTTTTCCGAAACCCAGTTGGTGTCGTGCCGCAACGTGCTTATCTACTTCAACAAGGAGCTGCAGGATCGCGCCCTCGGGCTGTTCCACGAGTCGTTGTGCCACCGCGGCTTCCTGGTGCTGGGCAGCAAGGAGTCGGTGGACTTCTCGGCCTACAGCGAGCGTTTCGAGCCGCTGGTCAAACCCGAGCGGATCTACCGTAAATCATGAACGGCGTGCGTGCGGTGGTGATCGGTGCCTCGGCAGGCGGCGTGACGGCGTTGTTCACGGTGCTGGGCGGGTTGCCGGCCAGCTTCGCCATCCCTGTGCTGTGCGTGCTGCATTTGCCGGATAACCGCCACAGTCAGTTGGCTGCAGTGCTGCAGCGCCGTCTGCACCGGCCGGTGCACGAGGCACAGGACAAGGAGCCATTGCGCCCCGGCCTGATCTACGTGGCCGGGCCCGGCTACCACCTGTCGGTGGAGCGTGATTTCACCCTGTCGTTGAGCCAGGAGCCGCCGGTGCATTTTTCCAGGCCGGCAATCGACTACCTGTTCATGTCCGCTGCCGACGCCTATGGCGACGGCCTGCTTGGCGTGCTGCTCACCGGTGCCAATGAAGACGGCGCCCAAGGGCTTGCCTATATCAAGAACAATGGGGGCAGGACCCTCGTCCAGGACCCTCGTGACGCACAGGTTGCGCTGATGCCGGAGGCCGCCCTGGCCCTGCACCAGCCCGACCATATTCTTTCTCTGAGTGGCATCGAGCAATTGCTCGCCGCCCTGGAACCCAGCGCATGCTAAGCCACACCATCGCCAAACTGCTGATCGTCGACGATCTGCCGGAGAACCTGCTGGCCCTCGCCGCCCTGATCCAGGGAGAAGACCGCGAGGTGCACCAGGCTCAGTCTGCCGTAGCGGCGTTGTCGCTGTTGCTTGAACACGAGTTCGCCCTGGCCATCCTCGATGTGCAGATGCCGGGCATGAACGGCTTCGAGCTGGCCGAACTGATGCGCGGCACGGAAAAAACCCGCAATATCCCCATCGTCTTCGTCACTGCTGCCGGGCGCGAGATGAACTATGCCTTCAAAGGCTACGAGAGCGGTGCGGTGGACTTCCTGTACAAGCCGCTCGACACCCTGGCGGTGAAGAGCAAGGTGTCGGTGTTCGTCGACCTGTACCGCCAGCGTAAAGTGCTGGACCGCCAATTGCAGGCATTGGAGCGCAGCCGTCAGGAGCAGGAGCTGCTGCTGACCCAACTGCAGACGGCGCGAGTTGAGCTGGAACATGCCGTGCGCATGCGTGATGACTTCATGTCGATCGTCTCCCACGAGGTGCGCACCCCACTCAATGGGCTGATCCTGGAAACCCAACTGCGCAAGATGCACCTGGCGCGCGGCAACCTCGCTGCCTTCAGTGGCGATAAGCTGCAGGCCATGGTCGAGCGCGACGAACGGCAGATCAACAGCCTGATACGCCTGATCGAAGACATGCTCGATGTATCGCGCATCCGAACCGGCAAACTGTCCCTGCGGCCCAAGGTGTTCGACCTGGGGCAACTGGTGCGGGGGCTGGTAGAGAACTTCACCGCCCAGGCCACGGCGCTGGAAACCTACGTGGAGCTGCAACGCTGCGAACCGCTGCAAGGCGAGTGGGACGAATTTCGCATTGAGCAAGTGGTGGCCAACCTGTTGTCCAATGCGTTGCGTTACGGTGAACGCAAGCCGGTGCAGGTGCGCGTATTCAAACAGGACGGCCTGGCGTGTGTGCAGGTGCAAGACCAGGGGATCGGCATTGATGCAGCCAACCAGCAGCGCATTTTCCAGCAGTTCGAGCGGGTCGCCGCCCAGCAGGCCAGTGGCGGGTTGGGGTTGGGGCTGTATATTTCGGAACAGATCGTCCAGGCCCACGGCGGGCGTATACAGGTCGAAAGTGAAGAGGGCAAAGGCGCCACCTTCACCTTGCAATTACCGCTGGCAAAACACGAACAACAAAACGACCAGGCGCGGGCAACCTCTGCGTAAGCCTGGGGTCTGATGGCCAACTGTAAGCATTTCAAGGCGTTAACATGAGTGAAGATGCACAAGATGTGGTTCTGGTCGTCGAGGATGAACCGGCGATTCGCATGATTTTGCGCGACTACCTGGCGGGCGAGGGGTACCACGTACTGGTGGCCGAAGATGGCGAGCAGGCGTTCGCTATCCTGGCCAGCAAACCGCACTTGGACCTGATGGTGACGGACTTCCGCTTGCCGGGAGGTATCTCCGGGGTGGAGATTGCCGAGCCCGCCGTGAAGTTACGACCGGACTTGAAGGTCATCTTCATCAGCGGCTACCCGGCGGAGATTCTCGAGTCTGGCAGCCCGATCACCCGCAAGGCTCCGATCCTGGCCAAGCCATTCGACCTGGATACCTTGCACGAGCAGATCCAGGCACTGCTGCGCTGAAGCCTGCAGGTAAAACGCTATTCCTGTAGGCGCGGCCTTGTGTCGCGAAAGGGCTGCGCAGCAGCCCCAGCAACATCGGCTGCAGGCTGAAATCCTGGGGCCGCTTCGCGACCCTTTCGCGACACAAGGCCGCTCCTACAGTGGCCGTGTCTAACGCAGGGTCCGCTCCAATCCACCCATCAACATGCTCTCCATCAACCCCAGCCCCTGTTCCTCGGGGAGTGCCTTCAACATCCCCGGCAACTGGTTCAGCAGCGTCGCCACAACATGCGCGGTGGCCACCAAAGCCTCCCCCTGCAACGCCGCCTGCGGCGCGATCAACCTCAGCAACCCCGCCTCGTAACGCTTGCGCAACAAGGCCAGGCGTGCCCGCTGGTCATCGCTCAGGCAGCACAGGTCGCGCTCGGCCAGGCGAAACTGCAGCGGGCGCTCGGCATGCAACTGCCAGTGCGCGGCAATCAGGCAGCTCAATGCCGACGCACCACGTGCCATGGCCCGTCGTCCTTGGTCCAGGGTGGCCTGCAGCTCCTCGTACAACTCCTCGATCAAGTCGTACAACAGGTCCTGCTTACTGGGGAAGTGATGGTACAGCGAGCCGGCGGTCAGCCCCACATGGGCCGCCAGCTCGCGCATGCTGACCTGGCCAAAGCCCTTTTCGGCAAACAGCGCCATGGCCCGGTCACGTCGCTCTTCAAAGTTGGCACAGCGCATTGCGGCATTGACCGGGGGCATGGCGCCTTGTCCTCAGTAAGTGAAGAAACCGCGACCGCTCTTGCGCCCCAGCCAACCGGCCGCGACCATTTCCTTGAGCAGCGGGGCAGGACGGTACTTGCTGTCGTTGAAGCCTTCAT
>NZ_BCBI01000075.1:0-24463 GCF_001320565.1 Pseudomonas sp. NBRC 111132 | reverse complement strand
TTTGCTGTCAAGCGTTTATTTTGAAGTTTTTTACCACCGCTTTCTTTCGAAAGCTAACAACTTCAACAACTTACCGCTTGCCCCGAAGCGTTTGTCGCTGCGAGGAGGCGAATAATACGCGCTTTAAAATCAGAGTCAACACCTTGTTCTGAAAAAACTTTCCATCACCGTTTTGCCGCTACTCGGCAACTAATGAAAGCGTCGTGGATCTGTAAAGAAACACCCCCACGGAGCGTAGCGGCCATGAGCGATGCGCAGAGCGAGAAAACCCCCGGCCTGTCTGCAGACGAAGAGCAGGAGGTCAGCCACAACCAGCCGCCAAGGGCGGCAGTGCTGCATGAGATCATTCGCAGCCAAGGTGACCAGGAACTGGAGCGCACCCTGGCCGCGCTGTGGTGGTCGGCACTGGCCGCCGGCCTTTCCATGGGGCTGTCACTGATGGCCATGGGGCTGTTCTACGCCCGCCTGCCAGAAGGCGACGGTGCC
Organism: Pseudomonas sp. NBRC 111132; assembly: GCF_001320565.1. Taxonomy (NCBI): domain Bacteria; kingdom Pseudomonadati; phylum Pseudomonadota; class Gammaproteobacteria; order Pseudomonadales; family Pseudomonadaceae; genus Pseudomonas; species Pseudomonas sp. NBRC 111132. The sequence goes on along the minus strand of NZ_BCBI01000075.1, from coordinate 23,977 downwards.
CAGGTAATCGCCAGCATCGGCTATAGCACGGGCTTTCTTGCCGTGATCCTGGCCCGCCAGCAACTGTTTACCGAAAACACGCTCACTGCCGTGCTCCCCGTCATGACCTCCCCTACTCTGGCCAACTTCGGGCGCCTGCTTCGTCTATGGGGCGTGGTGTTGCTTGGCAATCTGGCCGGCACCCTGCTGGTGGCCTGGGTGATGCTGGAACTGCCGATCTTCGACAGCAAGACCGATGTCGCCTTCTTGGAGGTCGGCCGCAAGGTAATGAAGAACGATATCAGCCAGATGTTCGCCAAGGGCATCGTCTCGGGCTGGATGATCGCCACAATGGTCTGGATGATCCCGTCGATGGAACACGCCAAGATCTGGATCATCCTGATGATTACCTACCTGATGGCCCTTGGCGATTTCACTCATATAGTAGTGGGCTCGGTCGAAGTGTCCTACCTGGTCTGGGCTGGGGATGAAACCTGGCGTAGCTTCTGGCTGGATTTTGCTCTGCCGACGCTGGCGGGCAACATCATCGGCGGCAGCTTCATCTTCGCCCTGATCAGCCATGCCCAAGTGCGCAGTGACAGCGGCAAGCCGCCCTCGCGACTCCTGGACGACGACCAGGCTCAGCCCTCGCCCCGCAGGGACGAGCACAAATGATACTCAGCGCGCCGCTACGGTTCGCTCATGCCCTTGGCCCCGCTGGCGCGCGGGCCGCGGCTGCCACCAGTTCTGCCCGGCATGCGGTGAGCCCAGGCTGACCCGTTCCCCCATCTGCGGTGTGCTCAGGCGTACCTGAGCCTCATTGGCCAACGCAACAATGCGCTCGAAAGGCTCCTGCCAGCCATGGATGGACAGGTCGAAAGTGCCGTTGTGAATCGGCAGCATCCAGCGGCCGCGCAAATCCAGGTGGGCCTGCAGGCTCTGCTCCGGCTGCATGTGCACAGCGGGCCAGGCCACGTTGTAGGCACCGGTCTCTATCAGGGTCAGGTCAAACGGCCCGAAGCGCTCGCCAATCTGCTTGAACCCCTCGAAGTACCCAGTATCGCCACTGAAGAACACCCGCACATCCTCATCGACAATCACCCACGACGCCCACAAGGTCCGGTTACTGTCCAGCAAGCCGCGCCCGGAAAAATGCTGTGCCGGGGTGGCGACGAAACGTACGCCATCCACTTCGCTCTCCTGCCACCAGTCCAGTTGCCGTACCTTCGCCGGCTCCACGCCCCAGTTGATCAAGCGGTCGCCCACACCCAATGGCGCCAGGAACACCCCGGTGCGCGGCGCCAACTGGCGAATCGCCTGCTCATCAAGGTGGTCGAAGTGGTCGTGCGACAACACTACCGCCGCCAGCGGCGGCAGCTGGTCCAGCCCCAGCGGTGGCGCATGGAAGCGCAACGGGCCGGCCCACTGCACGGGAGAGGCCCGCTCGGCGAAGACCGGGTCGGTAATGAAGAAACGCCCACGCAATTTGAGCAATACCGTGGAATGGCCCAGGCGCCACAAGCTGTGGTCAGGGGCGTCGAGCACTTGCTGGCGGGTCATGGGCTGCAGGCTGATCGGCGTGGCTGGCCGGGTTTCTGGCGGTTTGCGCAAGAACAGGTACTTTAGCCCAATGCGCAACTTTTTCAGTACACCTTCCTGCGGCAACAATGCCTGGTTGTGAAAACGTCCGTCCCGCTGTGGCGCCGGCTCGCCGGCGGGGTTGGCCAAAGGAACCATCAGCAGTACTCCGAGCAACAGGAAAGCCTTCATGTTACCCCACAGTGATCGGATCAACCGTGAAATGGCTTGTAAGGTCATTTTTCGCCGATGAAACACTGTTCAACAATATTCATGCAAGTTATGCGATAAACGGCACCCCGGCAGAAGAACATGACCATGATGGACAACCGCAGCGGCAAAGGCCTTTCTTTCGTCAAGCGCATCTACCTGCCGCGTGTCATCGGCCTGGGCATCGGCCTGTTCAGTGTCATGGCGGCCATTGCGCCGCTGTCGCCACCCACCTGGGCATGGCTGCTGGTACTGTTCAATGGGCTGTTGTGGCCACACATCGCCTACCTGTGGGCTGCCCGCTCGGCAGCGCCGTACCAGGCAGAACAACGCAATTTGCTGCTGGATTCGCTAATGGGCGGGTTCTGGACCGCCGCCATGCACTTCAACCCGCTGCCCAGCGTGACCGTGCTGTCGATGATGACCATGAACAACGTCGCCGCCGGCGGCAAACGCATGGTCTTTCGCGGGGTGCTGGCGCAGCTGGCTGGCATGCTTGTCGCCCTTCTGCTGCTCGGCCCCGGCTTGCAACTGACCGCCACCCCCCTGCAGGTCTATGCCTGCCTGCCAATGCTCACGCTTTACCCGCTGGCCTTGGGCTGGGTGTGCTACCAGCTGGCGATCAAGCTGGGCGACCACAAGCGCCGGCTGAGCGCACTGAGCCTCACCGACAGCCTGACCGGGCTGCTCAACCACGGCGCCTGGAAAGACCTGCTGCTGCTCAAGTTCCAGGCCTGCAAGCAGCAACAGGGGCACGCGGTGATTGCCCTGATCGACATCGACCACTTCAAGACCATCAACGACACCTTCGGCCATGTGGTCGGCGACTGTGTCTTGCGCCAGCTCAGCGTCGAGCTGCGGCGCAACCTGCGCGAAGGCGACCAAGCCGGGCGTTACGGCGGCGACGAGTTCTGCGTGATCCTGCCCGATACCAGCGAAGCCCAGGCCTGTCATGCCATGGAGCGCCTGCGCGAGCAGGTTTCCAGCTACCGCAACCCACAGCTACCCCACTTGCGCATCAGCCTGAGTATCGGCCTGTCACCATTCGAGGCCGGCCTGGAGTCCCCCGAGCACTGGCTCGAACAGGCGGACAAGGCGCTGTACACCGCCAAGCACGCTGGCCGCGACCAAGTCAATTTTGCCCGCGCTGACGCTGCCGCGCTCAAGCTGGCCTATCCTGATTGAACCTCCTTCCTGACTGCCTGGCGGGAGGTTGCCTGAAGGAGCCGCTCGCGCATGGCCAGGACCGCCAACCTTCCACCCGCCAGCCCTACACCACGCTTTCAGGTGCGCCACCTGATTGCCGGTTTCAGCACAGTGTTCGGCCTGGCCTGCCTGGTCATTCTCGGAGCTCTGTTCAATATCGCGACCACGCTCGACCAGCAGGAGCGCCAACGCAGCGCCTTCCATGCAACCCAGGCGCTGGAACAACGGTTGCTCGCCTCGCGCCAGTTTCTGTCCAGCTATGCCGTATGGGATGCAGCCTTCGAGCACCTGGCAGGTGATGTCGACTGGCACTGGGCCTACGAAGAAAAAAATGTAGGTGAGTCGCTGTACAGCGCCAGCGGCTACGAAGGGGTGTTTGTGCTGGAAGACGACCGTACCACCTATGCCTTGTTCAAAGGCCAGCCCAGCCAGGCCGGCGCCAACACTTATATAGACGCACCGCTCCAGCCGATCATTGACCAGGCCCGTGCGGCGGCAATTGCGCGCGAGCAGGTCACCCACTTCGTGTTGTTCAATGGCTGGCCGGCCGTACTCAGTGCAGCGGCCGTGCGCCCTGACCGCGACGTCACCGACAACGAGGTGAGCCAGGCGCCAGTGATGCTGTTCGTCGACCAGCTTACCGAAGAAAAACTGGCGCAGCTGGGCAAAGGTGCCGGCCTGACGGGCATGCACGTGGAGAAGGAAGATAAACAGCAGCATGGCCACCTGCGTATCGACCTGGGCGACACCGGCTATCACCTGTCCTGGAGCAGCCCGCTGCCTGGGCACCAACTCTTGTGGGCAGTATTGCCAGCTCTGTTGAGCGTGCTGCTGATACTCGGCTTGGTCATGCTGTACCTGTGCCGCCATGCCTTGCGCAGCTCACGAGCAGTCGGCCTGACCCTGCTCCACCTGCAACAGAGCAACCAGGCACTGGAGGCCAGCGAGCAACGTTTTCGCGCGGTAGCCGAGTCGGCATCCGACTGGATCTGGGAAACCGACCGGCAACAACGCCTGACCTACCTGTCGCAACGCTTTGCCAACGTCACCGGCTACCCGGTAGACGACTGGCTGGGCCACCCGCTCAACCAGCTGCTGGCCTGCGATACCACACCGTTGTCGCCCTGGCTGGACGTATTGACTACCGCCGACCCGCAGCAGTTGGCCAACCTGCGGTGCACCTACCGAGACCCGAATGGCCAAAACCGTTATTGCCGGATTTCCGCCCGCGCCATCTGGCACGACGGCAAGGCGCTTGGCTTTCGAGGAACGGCCAGCGATATAACCGACGAAGTCGACGCCCACGCGCGCATCCAGCACCTGTCGCTGCACGACCCACTGACCGGGCTGGCCAACCGCAACAAGCTGGCCAGGCACCTGGAACAGGCACTGCTTCGCGGCAATGACTCACCGCCGCTCACCCTGCTGCTGCTGGACCTGGACAACTTCAAGCCGATCAACGACTCGCTCGGCCATGCCGCTGGCGATGCCGTGCTACAAGAAGTGGCAACGCGCCTGCGCGACACCACCCGCGATGGCGACCTGGTCGCGCGCCTGGGCGGCGACGAGTTCATCCTGGTACTCGGCGGCATGGACAACCGTAGCGAAATCGACCGCTTCTGTGCGCGGCTGATTGGCCTGCTGCAGCAACCCATCATCTTCGACGGCCAGCAGTTGCACATTGGCGCCAGTATTGGCGTTGCCCAGACCCGCACTCAAGGCTTCGATGCCGGCGAGCTGATTCGCTGCGCCGACATTGCCCTGTACCAGGCCAAGGCCGACGGCAAGAACACCTGGCGCTACTTCGCTGCCGAAATGAACCAGCAAATCCAGTACCGTCGCCAATTGGAGAACGACCTGCGCCGGGCTTTGCGCAATCAGGAGTTCGTGTTGCATTACCAGCCGCGCTACCGCCTCGGCGACCTGCGCATCGTCGGAGTCGAAGCGTTGCTGCGCTGGCAGCACCCACAGGAAGGGTTGCTGGGGCCGGATACCTTCATCCCGCTGGCCGAGCAGAGCGACATCATCGTTGCGCTGGGCCGCTGGGTACTGCGCGAAGCCTGCCGTACCGCCCACGACTGGCCCAACGATGTTCTGGTTTCGGTGAACCTGTCGCCTGCGCAGTTCCTGCGCAGCGATGTGGTGGCCGACGTGCGCGAGATATTGCTGGACACCGCCTTCCCGGCCCAGCGTCTGGAGCTGGAAATTACCGAGAACGTGATGCTCAACGACATCGAGGGCGCGCTGGGCACCATGCTGTCGCTCAAAGAGTTGGGCGTGCGCCTGAACATGGACGATTTCGGTACGGGCTATTCGTCGCTGGGCTACCTGCGTACCTACCCGTTCGACAGCATCAAGATCGACAAGCGCTTCATCAGCGGCCTGAACAACAACGGCGGGAGCGACCGCGCCGTGGTCCAGGCCATCATCAATCTCGGTGAAGCGATGGGGCTGACAGTGACAGCCGAGGGTGTAGAGAGCGAACAGCAGCTCAAGGCGCTGGAAAAGGACCGCTGCCATGAAGTGCAGGGCTACTACATGAGCCGCCCGTTGGACAGTGCAGGGCTGCAGGCGCTGCTGCAGCAAACATCCAAAAACACAGCACAGCCCTTGTAGCAGCCGCGCAAGGCTGCTCCTACACGGGCTGCTGCAGGCTGCGCTCAGCGACGATTTCCGGCAGGTCGCCCCGGCGCAGGTAGGCGCGCAGCGGCTCGCCGATATTCAAGCGGTCATCCACATGCTGCTCCAGCAACAGCGCCAGCCGTTCGCGGCATAGCGCCATACGCTGCCCTTGCTCGGGCCGCCAGACGAACTCGCTGCAGGGGGTAATACTGGCATCGGCCACGTCCATGCCGAACGAGTCCTCGGAGAAACGCACGATATGAACGCCGCGCTTGTCGTGAAAACCGACAAAGCCCTTGAGCTGGTCGGCGGCGTTGCAGATATCCTGGGAAGTAATGGCCATGACGTAACCTCGCAATGTAATCGGAAGATACGCACGCCTGGCGGGAATGGGTCGCCTCTGCCGGGCAACTCGCAGAGGGCAGCCTAACGCAAGTGGCCTTCCATGCGCCATGGCTTTGCTCAATCACTGACCACTGCATCGACCTGGGTGTGCAGCACTTCACCCAGCCACTGCATGAACGCCTGTACCCGGCGTGGCACATGCCGTTGCCGGGCATACAGCAGCGACACCGGCATGGCCGGCGCCTGCCAGTCTTCCAGCAGCGAAACAAGTTCGCCTCGCTGCAGGTGCTCGGCCACCCCCACCGCAGGCACCTGAATCAACCCCAACCCGGCCAGGCAGACCGCCGAGTAGGCTTCGGCATTGTTGACCGTCACCACACCGGCCATGGCCTGAAATTGCAACTCACCGCCTTGCAGGTATTCGAAGCCGGCGCTGCGCGCACCCAGGGTGCGCACATAATGCACCAGCTGGTGATCGGCCAGGTCCTGCAGAGTACGCGGGACACCATAGCGAGCCAGGTAGGCGGGGCTGGCACAGTTGCGCATGCTCAGTTGCCCAACCGGCCGTGCCACTACATCCAGATCCTGCAATGCGCCAATGCGCATCACGCAATCAAACCCTTCGCGCAGCAGATCGACCTGGCGATCGGTGCAACTGAGTTCCACTTCCAGTCTCGGGAAGCGCTGCAGAAACTGCGGTAGCGCCGGAATGATGACCCGGCGCGCCATCATGGTTGGCAGATCGATGCGCAGGCGCCCGGCCAGCTCGGCATCATCGGCACTGAACAGGCTCTCGATCTCGTCCATGCCCGACAGCAGGTCCTTGCTACGCTCGTACAGCAAGGCGCCATCCTGGGTTGCCTGCACCCGGCGTGTGGTTCGGTTGAACAACTGCGTGCCCAGCAAGCGCTCAAGTGCCCTCACCTGCTCCGATACGGTCGAACGTGGCAACCCCAGGCTCTCGGCAGCCTGGGTGAAACTGCTGACCTCGCTTACCCGCACAAAGGTGCGCAACAACTCCAGCTTGTTCACCACGTGGCCCCTACTATTCGGTTAAAGCGAACAGTATTTCCATATTTTCAGGATTTAACAGCGACATACCGACCAATAACCTGTCCTCATTCACCCACCATGAGGTTTTCACCATGATCCGCAAAATTGCCCTGATCACCGGCGCCAGTCGCGGCCTCGGCCGCAACGCTGCCGAGCACCTGGCCGCACGCGGCATCGATGTCATCGGCACCTACAACAGCAAGGCAGATGAAGCGCACGCCGTGGCGGCCCGGCTGGAGCAGGCCGGAGTCAAAGCGGCCATGCTGCAACTGGACGTCAGCGACAGCAGCAGCTTTGCCGGTTTCGCCGAGCGCCTGGGTACGACCCTGCAACAACACTTTGGCCGCGAGCGTTTCGACTTTCTGGTGAACAATGCAGGGATTGGGTTGAACGTGCCGTACATCGAAACCACCGAGGCGCAATTCGACCAGTTGTTGAACATTCAGCTCAAAGGGCCGTTTTTCCTCACCCAGCGCCTGCTGCCGCTACTGGCGGACAATGGCCGCATCGTCAACATTTCCACCGGCCTGGCGCGCTTTGCGTTGCCGGGGTATGCCGCCTATGCCGCGATGAAAGGCGCAATGGAGGTGCTGACCCGCTACCAGGCCAAGGAACTGGGCGCGCGAGGCATTCGCGTGAACATTCTGGCGCCGGGTGCGATCGAGACCGATTTTGGTGGCGGCGTAGTGCGGGACAACCCGCAGGTGAATGAGTACATCGCTGGCAACACGGCATTGGGGCGGGTGGGGTTGCCGGATGATATCGGGGCAGCGATTGCGCTGCTGCTGGAAGACGGCAATGGCTGGATTACCGGGCAGCGGCTGGAGGTATCGGGCGGGATGTTTCTCTGAGTTCGGCATCTTGGGGCCGCTTTGCGGCCCCCAGGGCCTTCACTAGCGATCCTGATCCTCACGCACTTGCACACTCGCGGTCATCCCCGCACTCAGGGTCACCCCTTCCGGCACCTGATCCAGGCGAATCCTCACCGGTATCCGCTGGGCCAGCCGCACCCAGTTGAAAGTGGGTTCCACCTCCGGCAGCAACTGGCTGTCCGGGTTGCTGTTGCGGTCGGTGATGCCGCGGCTGATGCTCTCTACATGCCCCTGCATCGGTTCGCCCGCGCCCATCAGCCAAACTTTCACCGAGCCCCCTACGCCAATGCGCGGCAGCTTGGTTTCCTCGAAATAGGCCTGGATGTAAAAAGTTGAATCATCCACCAGGGCCATCACCGCTTGCCCGGTGTTCACGTAGTTGCCTTCGGCCAGACGCAGGTTGGTGATATGCCCGCTGCGCGGTGCCCGCACTTCACTGCGCGCCAGGTTGATCTTGGCCACCTGCAACTGCGCCTCAGCCTCGTGTAACTCGCCACGCGCGATGGCGGCATTGATCTGGGCGTTTTCACGCAACTCGGCACTGATCGCCTCGGGCCCCAGGGCAGTTCGCCTGGCTGCCTCTCGCTCGCGCAAACGCAGTTGCTGGGCGCGAGTTTCAGTCACGGCGCTGGCCTGGTCGAAAGCGGCCTGGAAACGCTCACGGTCGATACTCATCAACAGGTCGCCGGCCTTGACCTGCTGGTTGTCATGCACTTTGAGTTCGCGCACCCAGCCGGACACATCAGGTGCGATTACCACCACATCGGCACGCACCCGGGCATCGCGGGTCCATGGGGTAAGCATGTAGTACTGCCACAGCTGGTAGCCGGCCAACACGGCCAAAGCCACCACACACAGGGTTACCAGAGTACGTACGGCCGCACGCATCGAAACACTCCTTTATAACGCTCCCAGCAGGCGCACCACCAGGAACAACACACAAACGAACAGCGCCGCGTCGAACAGCGCTTCGTGCCAGATCCAGCGCCCCAACGGTGTAGCCTGCACCACCAGGCGCAGCAGGCCGGTGAGCAGCAGCGCCAACAACACATAAAGCAGAAACGGGCTGAGCAGCACGCCGCCCACTTCCCACTCACGCAACCCCATGGGTTTCCTCCTGCCAGCGACACCACTTGCCCCAGCTTTTCTGCAACTGCAGCACCGCCCCCTCGGCCAGCCGTAGCGGGTCGCTGGCAGGCAGGCGGCGCAATGCAGCAAGGAACTGTTCACTGGCAGTATCCAGGCGCTGACCACGCCCGGCAGCCGGCCCTTTGGCCAGCACTGCCTCCACTTGTTGCAGGTACTCACGCTCGGCTAGCCCCAAGGGGGCCTGGGCGACAGCCAGACACATGCGCAGGTGCACCAGTTCGTCGCCGATATCCAGCCCGTGCAGGCCATCATCCCAGCGTTTGCGCTGGTCTTCCGGTAATTCGCTGGCATGCCGCGCCAGTTGCATCAGGCGGTCGGCCATGCGCCCGCCAAACCAGCTGTCGGCCCCGCGCAAATCGCGCCGGGTAAGGCGCACCAAGTCGCTTTGGGTTGCCGCGCGCAAGCGCCGCCCCAGCCAGGCCGGGTGGCGAAACACCAATAAACGAAAGGCCATGACCGCCGCCGATACCCCCACCAGCATCGCCAGGGCACTGTTCAGCAGGGTCGCCACGCCGAACTGCATGGCGTTAAGCGGCGACACCAGCACAATGAAGTGCAGGCAGTAGGAGGTGGCGGTGGCCCCGGTACGTGGGTGGGCCATACCCAATGCGCCCAGAAACAGCGGCACACCCATACCCAGGCAGAGCATGGCGAAGCTGCTCCATTGCGGGAGCAAGATCTGCCCGACCAAAAACGCCGCAGGTATCGCCAAAAAGATCCCCCGCAGAAAGCTCAGGCCAATTTGCGCACCATTCTCGCGGCTGGCGAACAGGCTGCAGACCACACAGGTCAGCACCAGGCCACCCGGCGCCGAAGGCCAGGCCGTGGCCAGCCAGAAGCCGCTCATGACCAGAAAGGCCAGCGCGCTACGCGAACCGAACAGCAAGGCCAGCGACCAATCACGGTGTGCAGCCAAGCCCTGGGACACATCCTTGGGTGCCCTGCCAGCCTCCACATCCTCCAGCGCCTGGCTGGCAGCCATGGCGTAATCCAGCAGCAGGGCCATGCGCGCCAGGCAGAAGTGTTCCGACGGGCTGATCTGCTCATTGTGAGCGGCATCCCAAATGCGCTGGCGTAACAGCAACAGGCTGGGCTGATCGGGTTTGCCCAGCAGCGTGCGCACCTCCTCCAACCAGGGCGCCAGACGCCCGGCCTCCCGCTCATCCAGTTGCCGCCACTGGCGGCGCACCGAACGGGAGATGCGCAACAGCACCATCAGCTTCTGGCTAAGGCCGCGAATGGCACGGGCACGCTGGCGCCCGCGGTTGCCCTCGAACCAGGCATGCTCACGTTGACTGTCGATGGCAACGATGCGCCCCAGGCTGTCCAGCAGGCCTTTACGCGCCTCGTCCTCACCACCCAGCATGGCGCTGGCGGCTTGCAGGCCGTTCTGCAAAGCCTGCCGTGCTTGCCCGCCCAGTTGCTGCTCGACCCGCATGGGCCAGAGCAAGGCACTGCTGGCTGTAGCGCAGAAAATGCCCAGGCAAATCTCGGTGCAACGGGCCACGGCCTGGTCGAACACCTGCAGCGGGTGGTCGATGGCCGGCAAGGCAATGATCGCCGCGGTGTAGCCGGCCAACACGAAGGCGTAGGCCCAGGCGCTGCGCAACTGGGTGGACGCGGCGGTACAAAGCGCCAGCCACAAGGCCAGGCTAAGCAGAAACAGGCCAGGTGTCTGCGCGAACAGGCCAATTAACACTACCGACATGACGGTGCCGACCAAGGTACCCGCAAACCGCGCCAGGCCTTTCTGAACCACCATGCCCGATAGCGGCTGGGCGACGATGAAAGCCGTCATCAGCGCCCAAGCGGGTTGCTCCAGGCCCCAACGCATCGCCAGCCACAACGCCAGGCCACCACCGAGCAAAGTCTTGATGGCGAACTTGAGGGCGAGGCTGCTGGGGGCGAACAGGGCCTGAAGGGTGATGGGCACGAGGCGGACCTTGCGGGGGAATGGTCTTACTGAAACGATAGACAATGGTGAGCAGGATAAAGCGGAAACAATTAATTAGCTAGCTAATCATCTAAGCAACCCATCTCAGTCAACCTATGCCGACCCTTTCGCGCACAGGCAACACAAAAATTGCAGGCAAAAAAATGGGCGACCGAAGTCGCCCTAAATGCCTTGCGTGCTCGTATACCCGGAAGGTCAGCGCGGCTTGCGCTTTTTCGAGTCCTTCCAGATGAAAATGCCCAGACCGGCAAAGAAAGCGAACATCAACCCGACCGTTACCACACCGGCGATAACCACGTTGTCGAAGAACATGCTGGCCTCCCCATTCGTTTGCCGTTGTCCGATGGAGGGCAAGTTAACCAATGTGGGGACTGGGAAAATTGATCGGGGTCAATGGTGCCCGGGGCCGGGCACGCGAGGCGGGTGCAGGGTTGACCTGCGTCAAGTTTCAGCGCTTCTTGGGCTTGCCCTTGGGCTTCTTTTTCTTGCTGGTGCTCAACGGCAGGGCCTGCTCGAATGCGTTGCGCATCTCGTTCAGGCGTTTTTCCTTGAGGTCGTGGACGCGCTTGGCGCGTTCGGCATCGAAATCGATGAGGTTGTCTTGGCTCATGGGTGGCTCGACGATCAACTGAGAATTGCATGATGAAGCCAGCGGCAGGCGCTGACCAGCCCTGCGTCAGACTTCGATGTCCACCAGCAACCCCTGCCGTACATGCTCGCCCATCAATGGCGCCACTGGCACGGTGTTGTCGGCGTTGACCTCGTCACCTGGTAGGGCGTTGTACCGCTGCTGATCACCCTTTTGCCGACGTTGCTGCTGGCGACGCTGCTCGTCACGCAGCAACAGTGCCTGCTCCTGCGGGTCGCGCTGCTGCTTGAGGTCGATGGCACTTTCACCGGACGCAGGCTGCGCCGGCACCACAGGCTTGATGTCGGGGGTTGGCTTGACCGGGTCCTGTTGCGAGGTCACCGGGGCAGCACTGAGCGGGATGATCGGCGGCAGCATGGACGTTCTCCTATGCCCCATGTATCGGCAGGCGTGGGTTTACCTTGATGTTGTGGGCAACATTTACTCGGCTTCGTCGTCAGGCTCATCGTCGCCTGGCGGGCTGGCTTCGCTCCAAGGCCGCTTGTAAACCTGCTGCCAGACCGCGTCCATATGATCACGCAATACTTGCGGCGCGTTTTTCAGCGAGGCGCTGTCCTCGCGCTCGCCACCGACGGGGTCCTCGCCCGCCGGGGTGATCAGCGACTGGCCGGTAATGGTGTAGCTGGCCTGCCCTTCGCGCATCTCGATGGCGATGTCGTGCGGGTCGATACCGCCACCGCAGAAGGCATGGCTGGCCACGGTCACCTCGGCTACACCATCCTTGTTCAGGTCGCTGACGTCACTGACGTCATTGTAGAAGTCCACGTCCAGGTCCAGCCCCGGGCACGTGGTTTCCTGCTCGATCTGCCAACGCGCCTTGAAGGCGTCACTCTCAGCCGTGCGCCCGTACAAGGTGGCCTTGAGCACCACCTTGTCCACTTCCTGTTCGCTTTCCGGGTCGCTGGCCTGGCCATCGCTGCGGCTCAACACCAGTAGGCCTTCGCCGTCGCGATCACGAAAATGCACGCTCTTGATCGGCGTCTGTACGCCGAGTACCTCAAGCTGCTCCATCGGAATGGGGGGCAAGGTCTCGAAGTTTTTCTGCTCGCAGGCGCTCAGCAGCAGCAGGCTGCCCACGGCCATCGAAGCGCTGATCCAGCGATGCTTGGCAGACATGTTGATGCGAGGCCCTCGTCGGCTGCACGGTGCGAGACGATGAAACGGCTAGACTGACTTACTTCCTGTTGTCGTTCGGCACCTTTCGGTGCGTTCGCACTTTGGTCTGACCGGCCGATCCGTTAACATAATCGGCTTTTTCATCGCGGGAGTTCAGGCAGTATGGCGCAGCAGTATCAACCGGGGCAACGCTGGATCAGCGACAGCGAAGCAGAGCTCGGCCTGGGTACCATCCTGGCGCAGGATGGCCGCCTGTTGACCGTGCTCTACCCGGCCACTGGCGACACCCGCCAGTATTCCCTGCGCAATGCGCCGCTGACCCGCGTGCGCTTCTCGCCAGGTGACCAGATCACCCACTTCGAAGGCTGGAAGCTGACCGTCCGCGAGGTCGAGGACATCGACGGGCTGATGGTCTACCACGGCCTGGACGGGCAAAACCAGCCGCGTACCCTGCCAGAAACTCAGCTGTCGAACTTCATCCAGTTCCGCCTGGCCAGCGACCGCCTGTTCGCCGGGCAGATCGACCCGCTGTCGTGGTTCAGCCTGCGCTACAACACCCTGCAGCACACCAGCAAACAGATGCAGTCGGCGCTGTGGGGCCTGGGCGGCTGCCGCGCACAACCCATCGCCCACCAGTTGCACATCGCCCGTGAAGTCGCCGACCGCAGCGCTCCGCGCGTTTTGCTGGCCGACGAAGTGGGCCTGGGCAAAACCATCGAGGCCGGCCTGGTCATTCACCGCCAGCTGCTGTCTGGCCGTGCCAACCGCGTACTGATCCTGGTGCCAGAAAACCTCCAGCACCAGTGGCTGGTGGAAATGCGCCGGCGCTTCAACCTTCAGGTAGCCCTGTTCGACGCCGAACGCTTCATCGAAAGCGACGCCAGCAACCCGTTCGAAGACGCCCAGCTGGCGCTGGTAGCGCTGGAGTGGCTGGTCGACGACGAAAAAGCCCAGGACGCGCTGTTTGCCGCTGGCTGGGACCTGATGGTCGTCGACGAAGCTCACCACTTGGTCTGGCACGAAGACCAGGCCAGCACCGAATACAGCCTGGTCGAGCAACTGGCCCAGGTGATCCCGGGCGTGCTGCTGCTCACCGCCACCCCCGAGCAGCTTGGCCAGGACAGCCACTTCGCCCGCCTGCGCCTGCTCGACCCTAACCGTTTCCACGACCTGGCGGCCTTCCGCGCCGAGAGCGAGCACTATCGCCCGGTCGCCGAAGCGGTACAGGAACTGCTCGACGAAGGCCGCCTGTCGCCCAAGGCCCACGCCACCATCCAGGGCTTCCTGGGTGCCGAAGGCGAAGCCCTGCTGGCCGCGGTCAACGATGGCGACACCCAGGCCAGCGCGCGTCTGATCCGCGAGCTGCTGGATCGCCACGGCACCGGCCGCGTGCTGTTCCGTAACACCCGTGCGGCGATTCAGGGCTTCCCCGAGCGCCAGTTGCACCCCTACCCGCTGGCCACACCCGAGCAGTACCGCGACCTGCCAGCCGGCGAGCACGCCGAGCTGTACCCGGAAGTCGCCTTCCAAGCCCAAGGGGAAGCGGCCGACGACGAGCGCTGGTGGCGTTTCGACCCGCGCGTGGATTGGCTGATCGACACCCTGAAGATGCTCAAGCGCACCAAGGTGCTGGTGATCTGCGCCCACGCCGAAACCGCCATGGACCTGGAAGACGCCCTGCGCGTGCGCTCCGGCATCCCGGCCTCGGTGTTCCACGAAGGCATGAGCATCCTCGAGCGCGACCGCGCCGCTGCCTACTTCGCCGATGAAGAGTTTGGCGCCCAGGTGCTGATCTGCTCCGAAATCGGCAGCGAAGGCCGCAACTTCCAGTTCGCTCACCACCTGGTGATGTTCGACCTGCCGGCGCACCCCGACCTGCTCGAACAGCGCATTGGCCGCCTTGACCGGATCGGCCAGAAGCACACCATCCAGTTGCACATCCCGTATCTGCAGGACAGCCCGCAAGAGCGTCTGTTCCAGTGGTACCACGAAGGTCTCAACGCCTTCCTCAACACCTGCCCCACCGGCAACGCCCTGCAGCACCAGTTCGGCCCACGCCTGCTGCCGCTGCTCGAGGGTGGCGAAAGCAAGGCCTGGGATGCACTGGTGGCCGATGCCCGCGGCGAGCGCGAGCGCCTGGAAGCCGAACTGCACACAGGGCGTGACCGTCTGCTGGAGCTCAACTCCGGCGGTGCCGGCGAAGGCCAGGCGCTTGTCGAGGACATTCTCGAACAGGACGACCAATTCGCCCTGCCGATCTACATGGAAACCCTGTTCGACGCCTTCGGCATCGACAGTGAAGACCATTCCGAGAACGCACTGATCCTCAAACCAAGCGAGAAGATGCTCGATGCCAGCTTCCCGCTGGGCGACGACGAAGGTGTGACCATTACCTACGACCGCGCCCAGGCGCTGTCGCGCGAGGACATGCAGTTCCTTACCTGGGAACACCCTATGGTGCAGGGCGGCATGGACCTGGTGCTGTCCGGCTCGATGGGCAACACCGCCGTGGCGCTGATCAAGAACAAGGCGCTCAAACCGGGCACCGTGCTGCTGGAATTGCTGTTCGTCAGTGAAGTGGTGGCACCGCGCAGCCTGCAACTGGGCCGCTACCTGCCGCCGGCGGCATTGCGCTGCCTGCTCGACGCCAACGGCAACGACCTGGCATCGCGCGTGGCCTTCGAAACCCTCAACGACCAGCTCGAAAGCGTGCCGCGCGCCAGCGCCAACAAGTTCGTCCAGGCCCAACGCGATGTACTGGCCAAGCGCATCAGTGGCGGCGAGGAGAAGATCCTGCCCATCCACGTCGAGCGCGTTGCCGAAGCCCAGCGCCGTCTGGCGGCGGAGGCAGACGAAGAGTTGGCCCGCCTCGTAGCCCTGCAAGCGGTCAACCCAAGTGTGCGTGACAGCGAAATCGACGCCCTGCGCAAGCAACGCGAAGATGGCCTGGCAATGCTGGAGAAAGCCGCCCTGCGCCTGGAAGCCATTCGCGTGCTGGTGGCTGGCTGACACCTTGGTGGCCTGACCAGCGTTCTGTAGGAGCAGCCTTTGCTGCGAAAGGGTCATTTGCCTTGCACATTGTTGCGAGGCATCCGGCCCCTTTGCAGCACAAGGCTCCTACAGCCACATCCCCTTCGTTTCTATGCCCTCTGGCGATTAATCCGATAACCAAATCGTACAAATCAATGTGCCATTAGTCAGGAAGGCTTAAATACTCCTTCCTATACTGCCTCTGGACAGTCTGCACAGGGTGGTTGCGCAGACGAGTGAAAACTCGATCAAGAGGCATTCCATGGAATGGCTGGGGCTGCAACTGTTCGCTGATCTTCCGGCAACCGGGCGCATCGTCATCGATTGCCGGCATGAACCGTTACTGGTTCTACTCGCCTACTTCGTCGCCAGCGCGTCCTGCTTCGCTACCCTCGACATGGCCGAACGCCAGTCACACAGCGACGACCCCACCGCACACCGGCAATGGAACATGCTCGGCGCCTGCTGCCTGGCCGGCGGCATCTGGGCCATGCACTTCATCAGCATGCTGGCCTTCCAGGCCCCGGTGGAAGTGCACTATGACGTCTCGCTGACCATCCTCTCGCTGCTCATTGCCCTGGGTGTCGCCTGGCTGGCCATGCACAGCCTCGAACGCAGCCAGATGCGCGCGTATCACTTTGTGCTTAGCGCTGCGCTGATTGGCCTGGGCATCATCCTGATGCATTTTGTCGGCATGGCCGCAATGGAAACCGGCGCCGTCCAGTACTACCAGACCGGCCTGCTGCTGACCTCTGCCGCCATCGCCCTGCTCACGAGCCTGGCCGCGTTGTGCCTGGCTCGCTATTTGCGCAATGGCAGCGGCACCCTGTACCAGGCCATGAAGTACGGCGCCAGCCTGCTGCTGGCAGGCGGTATCGTTACCACCCATTTCACCGCGATGTCGGCCATGACCCTGGTCATCCCGGCCGATACCGCACTGCGTCTGCCGTCTGGCGACAACAGCCTGCAACTGGCGCTGGGCATTGGCTTCATCACCCTGTTGATCAGTGGCGCCAGCATCAGCGCCGCGCTGGCCGACAAGAAGCTGCAGAGCAAAGAGCACGATCTGCGTCGGGTCAGCGTGCTGCTCAGCCAACTGGACCAAGCCCGCGCGTCACTGCAGCAGGCCGCGCATTACGATGCCCTGACCAACCTGGTCAATCGCCGTGGTTTCAACCAGGTGTTCGCCGAACGCCTGGTCGAACACCAGGCCAACGAAAACCGCCTGGCGGTGATGTTCCTCGACATCGACCATTTCAAGCGCATCAACGACAGCCTCGGCCACGACGCCGGTGACGAGCTGCTCAAGGTGATCGCCAACCACATCAAGGCCGCTACCCGCAGCCAAGACCTGGTTGCGCGCTTGGGTGGCGACGAGTTCTGTGTGGTCACCAGCCTCAACAGCCGCGACGAAGCCCGTCACCTGGCCCAGCGCATCATGCAACGAATGAAAGACCCCATCGACCTGGGCGGCCGGCGCATGGTCATGACCACCAGCATCGGCGTGAGCATCTTCCCGGACGACGGCAGCACAGCCGAAGAGTTGCTCAAGCACGCCGACCTGGCCCTCTATCAATCCAAGGACAACGGCCGCAACAGCCTGAACTTCTTCAACGACAGCCTGAAGGCCAGGGCTTCGATTGCACTGCAACTGGAAGAAGAGCTGAGACTGGCCCTGTTGGAAGAGCGCGGGTTGTGCGTGCACTACCAGCCCATCTTCGACCTGCGCAGCGGGCAAGTGGCCAAACTGGAAGCGCTGCTGCGCTGGCAGCACCCGCAACACGGCCTGCTGGGGCCCGACCGTTTCATCGGCATTGCCGAAGCCAACGGCCTGATCATCGACCTCGACCTGTGGGTACTGCGCCACGCCTGCGCCGACCTGGCCTACTTGCAGCGCCACGGCTACGGCGAACTCAAGGTCACGGTCAACTGCTCGGCAGTCACCCTCAGCCACGACGAACTGCCCAACGAAGTTGAAAAGGCGCTGTTCCATGCCGCCCTGGCGCCGCGCCAACTTGAGCTGGAGGTGACCGAGAACGCACTGATGGGCGATATCCAGCGTACGGTCAGCCTGCTCAAGCGCGTGCGCGCCCTGGGCGTGGCGCTGTCGATCGATGACTTTGGCACTGGCTACTCGTCACTGGCCTACCTCAAGCGCCTGCCACTGGACGTGCTGAAAATCGACCGCACCTTCCTGCAGGATGTGCCGGGCAGCCAGAAAGACCGCGAAATCGTCCAGGCGATCATCGTCATGGCGCATACCCTGCACTTGCAGGTCGTCAGCGAGGGCGTGGAAACCGCCGAACAACAGGCCTTCCTGGAAAGCCACGGTTGCGACTACCTGCAGGGCTACCTGCTGGGGCGCCCCGTGCCGCTGGCAGAGCTGCGGCCGCTGCTGGAGCGGCTACAGCGCCAGAACGGCGTACTCACGCCTTGTTGCGGTACAGCTCCACCAGGGTCGCCGGGTCTTTTTGCAGGTAACCCTGGCTACCGTGCAGGCGCATCAATTGCGCGGCGAGGCCGCTGAGCGGCGTCGCCGAGCCTTGCTCACGGGAGAACTTGACCGCGCCATCCAGGTCCTTGAGCAGCGTGCGTACATGCCACTTGATCGGCTCGAAGCGGCTCTCGGCCATCTGCGGCGCCAGGATCTGCAACGGCTTGGAATCGGCAAAGCCACCGGCCAGCGCTTCGGCAATCAGTGTCGCGTCTACGCCCGACTGCTCGGCCAATGCCACTACTTCGGCAATCACCAGGGCATTGCAGGCTACGATCATCTGGTTGCAGGCCTTGGTCACCTGGCCCGCGCCTACCGCCCCCATGTGCGTCACGCGCTGGCCAAGCACCTGCAGCACCGGGTGTGCACGCTGCAAGTCGGCCACCTCACCACCGACCATGATGGCCAGTGTGCCTGCTTCAGCACCTGGCGTACCGCCAGATACCGGCGCATCCAACCACGCCATGCCACACAGTGCTGCCAGTTCGGCTGCCATTTCACGGGTGGCGGTTGGTTCCAGGCTGGAGAAATCGATCAGCAACTGGCCGCTGCGCCCGCCCTGGGCAATGCCTTGCTCGCCGAACACCACCTCGCGCACCACTGCTGTGTCGGCCAGGCACAGCAGCACCATGTCGCTGTCGCGGCACAATTGGGCCGGGCTGCTGGCCAGGCGCGCGCCGGCAGCGACCAGGGCGGCACACTTGTCTGGGCTACGGTTCCATACCGTCAGCGGATATCCCGCTGCCAATAGACGGCGGCACATGGGCAGGCCCATCAGGCCGATGCCGGCGAATCCAAGCGAAGGTAGTTGTGAGCTCATCAACGTCTCCAGACAAATTCGATATCAATCCAGGCCGCAAGGCAGCCCCATTACGCATCCCGTAAACTGTTACCGCCACGCCGAATTGTTACTTACCTCTACCCGCCTTGCACGGCTTCAAGCACCAAAACGGGGCTGCTGCGTATTTTTGCGCACCAAAAAAGATCACGCCTCTTCCGTGTGCTTCACCTGGATCACGATGAACGGCGAAACCACCACCGCCCAGATCTCTGGATCGCGGCTTTGCAGGTCCAGTGCCTGCTCGGCCGAGACCGGCCCAACGGTGCCATCACTACGCCACTTGGCGAAGATCTCGCTGCGATTCTCGGCCATCGCTTCGGCAACGGTGATCAGGTCCAGGCTGGGGTCGACCCAAATCAGGTCACCCTTGGCCCAGAAACGTTCCAGTGCTTTCCACTCGATGATTGCCGTCTCGCCAAGCAATTTGGCATAGAGGGTGCTTGTTTGATCAGTCATGGGTGGTATCCGCAAAAATCGCCAATTAAAAAAGGCCGGCATTTTTGCAGAAAAACCCGGTTTCAAATATGTAATTTGGTCGATTGACCCCGAAGTTGTGGGGCGGGGTCGCAGATGCAGGCAGTTTGATGGCGCCTTTCTGTATCTTTCTGTCGATCAAGCGACAACCCAGGAAGCAGGCACTTTTCGACCGCTTTTCAAGCGCTCGAACAGCGCTCTACACTGTACCGGTACAGTTCCGGGACATGTTCCGGGGGAAGGTGGGCTTGCGCGTTGGCACAGCCACGCCGCAAATCCCGCCCGGTCTGTAGCCCTGGCCGCCAGGACTATAAGAATTACAACAGAATGAGTGGAGCACTATGATCAAGATTTCCAAGCTGTTCGCCGCAATGGTTCTGGCCGGGGTAGCCAGCCATTCGTTTGCCGCCGATACCATCAAGATCGGCATCGCCGGTCCTAAAACGGGTCCTGTGACCCAGTACGGCGACATGCAGTTCATCGGCGCCAAGCAAGCCATCAAGGATATCAACGCCGCGGGCGGCGTCGATGGCAAGATGCTCGAAGCCAAGGAATACGACGACGCCTGCGACCCTAAACAGGCCGTGGCAGTCGCCAACAAAGTGGTCAACGACGGCGTCAAGTTCGTCATCGGTCACCTGTGCTCCAGCTCCACCCAGCCAGCGTCCGACATCTACGAAGACGAAGGCGTGATCATGATCACCCCGGCCGCCACCTCGCCGGAAATCACCGCCCGTGGCTACAAGCTGATCTTCCGTACCATCGGCCTGGACAGCGCCCAGGGCCCAGCCGCCGGCAACTACATCGCCGACCACGTCAAGCCGAAAGTGGTTGCGGTACTGCACGACAAGCAGCAGTACGGTGAAGGCATTGCCACCGCGGTCAAGCAAACCCTCGAAGCCAAAGGCACCAAGGTTGCCGTCTTCGAAGGCCTGAACGCCGGCGACAAAGACTTCTCCTCGATCATCCAGAAGCTCAAGCAGAACAACGTCGACTTCGTCTACTACGGCGGCTACCACCCAGAGCTGGGCCTGATCCTGCGCCAGGCCCAGGAAAAAGGCCTGAAAGCCAAGTTCATGGGCCCAGAGGGCGTGGGTAACGACTCCATTTCGCAGATCGCCCAGAACGCCTCCGAAGGCCTGCTGGTCACCCTGCCGAAGTCGTTCGACGCCGACCCTGAGAACAAGAAGATCGTCGACGCCATCAAGGCTGACGGCAAGGACCCAAGCGGCCCGTTCGTATTCCCGGCCTACTCGGCTGTCGAGCTGATCGCCCAAGGCATCAAGGCCGCCAAGTCCGAAGACACCGACAAGGTGGCTGCTGCCATCCACGCCGGCTCGTTCAAGACCCCTACCGGCACCCTGTCGTATGACGAGAAAGGCGATCTGAAAGACTTCAAGTTCGTGGTCTACGAATGGCACTTCGGCAAGCCGAAGACCGAAGTCTCCCCTCAGTAACTGCGTGACTAAATAGCTGACCGTAGAAGCCCACTGTGCGAGCAGTGGGCTTTGTTTTACGAGGTTCATGGGCCCGATCCCCGCGATCCGGGGGCGGGCTCACCTGAAAATCTTAAAACCGTCACCCGCGGTTTCCTGGCCTACCCCCGCCAGCGAAATGCAAATCAGGTTTTTAGGAGCGCTGTAATGCCTGAGATCTACCATTTCTTCCAACAACTGGTTAATGGATTGACCATCGGCAGCACCTATGCCTTGATCGCCATCGGCTACACGATGGTGTACGGCATCATTGGCATGATCAACTTCGCCCATGGCGAGGTGTACATGATCGGTTCCTACGTGGCCTTCATCGCCCTGGCGGGCCTGGCCATGATGGGCATCCATTCGCTGCCGATCCTGATGACCGTCGCCTTTGTCGCGACGATCTTCGTCACCAGTGCCTATGGCTACAGTATCGAACGGGTTGCCTATCGCCCTCTGCGCAACAGCAACCGGTTGATTCCGCTGATTTCCGCCATCGGCATGTCGATCTTCCTGCAGAACACCGTCTTGCTTTCGCAAGACTCCAAGGACAAATCCATCCCCAACCTGATCCCCGGCAGCTTCTCCTTCGGGCCAGGCGGTGCTGAAGAAGTACTGATCAGCTACATGCAAGTCCTGGTGTTCGTGGTCACCCTGGTGGCCATGACCCTGCTCACCCTGTTCATCTCCCGCTCCCGCCTGGGCCGCGCCTGCCGCGCCTGCGCCGAAGACATCAAGATGGCCAACCTGCTGGGCATCAACACCAACAACATCATCGCCCTCACCTTCGTCATCGGTGCCGCCCTGGCAGCCGTGGCAGCCGTGCTGCTGAGCATGCAGTACGGGGTGATCAACCCCAACGCCGGTTTCCTGGTGGGCCTGAAGGCCTTCACTGCGGCGGTGCTGGGTGGCATCGGCAGCATTCCGGGCGCCATGCTCGGCGGGCTGGTGCTGGGTGTAGCGGAAGCCTTTGGCGCCGACATCTTCGGCGACCAGTACAAGGACGTGGTGGCATTCGGCTTGTTGGTTCTTGTCTTGCTGTTCCGGCCGACCGGCATTCTGGGCCGCCCGGAGGTTGAAAAAGTATGAACAAAAATCTCAAACAGGCGTTCTTCAGCGCCTTGCTGGTATGGGCCGTGGCCTTCCCGGTACTGGGCCTGAAACTGAGCATCGACGGCATCAGCCTGGCCGTGCACAGCCAGGGCTCGTTCACCATCAGCATCATCGCTGTGTGTTCGGTGCTGATGTTCCTGCGTGTGCTGTTCGACAAGCAGTGGAGCTCGGTGATGGGCCGCCGTTCGGATCGCAAGCTGATCCCGCCGGCCGTCAGCAACTACCTGACCCTGCCCAAGACCCAGCGCTATGTGATCATCGGGTTGATCGTGGCGGCACTGGTGTGGCCGTTCTTCGGCTCGCGCGGTGCGGTCGACATTGCCACGCTGATCCTGATCTACGTGTTGCTGGGCCTTGGCCTGAACATCGTGGTTGGCCTGGCGGGCCTGCTCGACCTTGGCTATGTCGGCTTCTACGCCGTCGGCGCCTACAGCTACGCCATGCTCTCGCACTACCTGGGCTGGAGCTTCTGGGTGTGCCTGCCGATTGCCGGCCTGATGGCCGCCACCTTCGGCTTCCTGCTCGGCTTCCCGGTACTGCGCCTGCGGGGTGACTACCTGGCGATCGTGACCCTCGGCTTCGGCGAGATCATCCGCCTGTTCCTGCGTAACCTCACCGACTGGACCGGCGGCCCCAACGGCATCAGCAACATCCCCAAGCCGGAGTTCTTCGGCCTGACCTTCGAACGCCGCGCCGCCGAGGGCATGCAGACCTTCCACGAGTTCTTCGGCCTGGAATACAACTCGATCAACAAGGTCATCTTCCTCTACCTGGTGGCCCTGCTGCTGGCGCTGCTGGCGCTGTTCGTCATCAACCGCCTGCTGCGCATGCCGATCGGCCGCGCCTGGGAAGCCCTGCGCGAAGACGAGATCGCCTGCCGCGCACTGGGCCTCAACCCGACCGTGATCAAACTCTCGGCGTTCACCCTGGGTGCCTGCTTCGCCGGTTTCGCCGGTAGCTTCTTCGCCGCGCGCCAAGGCCTGGTGACGCCGGAGTCGTTCACCTTCATCGAGTCGGCGATCATCCTCGCCATCGTCGTGCTTGGCGGCATGGGCTCACAACTGGGCGTGATTCTCGCGGCCATCGTGATGATCCTGCTGCCCGAGCTGATGCGTGAGTTCAGCGAATACCGGATGCTGATGTTCGGTGCGCTGATGGTGTTGATGATGATCTGGCGTCCGCAAGGCCTGCTGCCTATGCAACGTCCACACATGGAGCTGCGTCGATGAGCCGCGAAATTCTGCAAGTCAGCGGCCTGAGCATGCGCTTCGGCGGCTTGTTGGCGGTCAACGGCGTGGGCCTGACCGTCAAGGAAAAACAGGTGGTGGCGTTGATCGGCCCCAACGGCGCCGGCAAGACCACCGTGTTCAACTGCCTGACCGGTTTCTACAAGCCCAGCGGCGGCACCATCCTGCTCGATGGCCAGCCGATCCAGGGCCTGGCCGGCCACCAGATCGCCCGCAAGGGTGTGGTGCGGACCTTCCAGAACGTGCGCCTGTTCAAGGAAATGACCGCGCTGGAAAACCTGCTGATCGCCCAGCACCGCCACCTCAACACCAACTTTTTCGCTGGCTTGTTCAAGACCCCGGGCTTCCGCCGCAGCGAAAAGGAGGCCATGGAACGCGCGCAGTACTGGCTGGAAAAGGTCAACCTGACCGAGTTCGCCAACCGTACCGCCGGCACCCTCGCCTACGGCCAGCAGCGCCGCCTGGAAATCGCCCGCTGCATGATGACCCAGCCACGCATCATCATGCTCGACGAACCGGCCGCGGGCCTGAACCCGAAGGAAACCGAAGACCTCAAGGCATTGATCG
>NZ_BCBI01000074.1:0-24577 GCF_001320565.1 Pseudomonas sp. NBRC 111132 | reverse complement strand
ACAAAGGTTCGACTCTTTACACGAAACGGGCACGACTGGACCCACAAATTGCCAAGGCAGGCCAAGGCATTGCTTTCCTTAGGATTGAATTCAGCTTGGCTAGACGGTGAAATTGTGGTCATCGACGACCAAGGCATACCGGATTTTCAGGCCTTGCAAAACGCTTTCGAGGCAGGCCAGAGTGGCAATATCTTCTATTACTTGTTCGATCTGCCCTATTTCAATGGCGTGGACCTGCGCGAGGTGCCGGTCGAGGAACGCCGGGCTGCGCTCTTGGCGATCCTAAAGTCCGGCAAAGAGCCCCTACTGCGTTTTTCCGAGGCCTTCATCGAAGACCCTAATGACTTGCTCACCAGCGCCTGTCATATGCAGTTGGAGGGTCTGATCGGCAAGCGCCTCGGCTCGTCCTACGCTTCTGGGCGCAGCAGTGACTGGATTAAACTCAAGTGTAAGCGTCGCCAGGAATTCATCATCGTTGGCTTCACCGATCCCACAGGCTCACGCAATGCATTCGGCGCCCTGCTCCTGGGGCTGCATGATCGAGACAGCGGTGAGTTGCGCTACGTCGGCAAAGTCGGCACCGGGTTTACGGAGGCGACTCTCAAGAGCATCCATGATCGAATCAAGCCTCTCCGAACCAAGAAACCTGCAGTGGCTAACCCGCCCAGAAGTGCAGAGCTCACTCGTGTGCATTGGCTTAAACCGCAGTTGCTGGCAGAAGTGGCCTATGCCGAAATGACCAAGGACGGCTCGGTGCGTCATGCGGTGTTCCATGGCCTTCGTGATGACAAGCCTGCCAGCGACATCACGGTGGAGCAGCCGACTATCATTAAAAATATCCATGGGAAAAATATCGATGCCAAAGCTTCCTCAGCCAAGAAGAAGGCCCCGACTGCGCCGTCTCAGATCAATTCTGAACATAGCAAGATACACATCACCCACCCGGATCGCGTCATTGACGCTACCAGCGGCACAACCAAAGTCCAACTCGCGGAATATTACGCAAGCGTGGCCGAGTGGATTCTCCCGCAGCTCAAGGACCGCCCTGTAGCTTTAGTGCGAGCGCCTGATGGAATTACCGGAGAACTGTTTTTCCAGAAGAACGCCGAGCGCCTTAAGGTTCCCGGCATCATCTCCCTCGATCATAAACTCACGGGCCAGCCAATGATGGTCATTAACAACGTCGAGACCTTAATAGGGGCGGTGCAGATCAACACAGTCGAGCTACATACCTGGAACGCCACCTCGGACCATCTCGACAAACCTGACCGCTTCGTCCTTGACCTCGACCCGGACCCGGCGCTGCCATGGAAAAGTATGGTCGAAGCCACCCAGCTGACACTCACAGTGCTCGATGAGTTGGGGCTCAAGGCGTTCCTCAAGACTAGCGGCGGTAAGGGAATTCACTTGGTGGTACCGCTGACCCGCAAGCATGGCTGGGATGAGGTCAAGAACTTCAGCCACGCTATCGTCAGCCACATGGCTAAAATGCTGCCTGAGCGATTTTCCGCAGTATCAGGGCCGAAAAACCGTGTCGGGCGGATCTTCATCGATTACCTGCGCAACGGATTGGGCGCGACCACGATCTGCGCCTACGCAGCGCGGACCCGCGAGGGGCTGCCTGTGTCGGTTCCGATATTTCGAGAAGAAGTGAAGGAGCTTAAGGGCGGTAACCTGTGGAACATACAAAATGTGCTTGGGCGATTGGCTGAAGTAGGCAATGAACCTTGGGCGGACATAAAGAAAACCCGGCAGACGATTACTGCCGAGATGCGCCGGCGGGTGGGCATGAAGAAGCTCTGACCCTGAGCCTATAAACCTACGATTGGGAATTTGGGCTTGAGTTGACCATGATGTTACCTGCCCGTGACCAGGGGTTTCGTCCGACTTGAACAGTCATGACCTCTATCTGGGAATGGAGTTTTCAATTCGCCCCCCACAAGCGCTGATGCGTCAATGCATGCCGCTAACCAGGCACATGAGCGTGTACGCGAGGGTGGACAGCTTTTCCAACCCCGCTCCAGATTGCCGAGAGGAATGCGGCTTTGAGGTGTTAGTGGCCTGTCGCAAAGGCTGCTAACTACCTTTTCTGTATGTGCATATTTCACCAGCTGCAGTCTGCATCAGCAGGCTAAGCCTACAATGTTGAGTCTTCAGTGCTCATCACCAATTTCGGTTCGGACGCGGGCTAGCAGCTCGTCAAGACTGCCCCCAGATTGCAGCAAAAAACCCTCAGCTAAAATGCTAAGCGGGTGCACACCCATCATGTCGGCAATTGAGGTCAGTTTGTTGACTGTTACCCCTTTCATCCCCCGCTCCAAGGAGCTGATGTAGGTTCGACTGCTGATGCTGCCAAAGTCCTCCTGTGTCAAGCCCTTACGAACACGAGCATTTCGTAGCGCTTGGCCCATGGCGTCATTCAGTTCCATTTGCGACTCCTGCAAAAGGAACGATGAGGCGTCATTGAACACTAAAGAACTACAATCTATAGTGTTCATTTTCGGTACGAGGTGGCCTGCATGTTCGTGACTCATCCAGGCGCTGAGCTTCGCGGCAGCCTTCACTTCCCTGACGGCAGTAGGCAATGGGCGATCGTTGAGCAGGAGCTGGCCTTACCTTGGCTGTATGTGTGCATTAGGCAGCTGGATAACACCTTTGATTTTCAGCGGATGATGCTCGTTTCTTGCGTGGATCACTTTCGCCAGCTACTGGAAAGCCTTCCCGCCAACGCGACCGTGACTTGCGTCATGAGCGTAATGCCTAGCGATGATGGCTCAGGCACGTGGACAATGGTGCCTGTTCAAGCCATTGAGTTGCATGAGATCAATGAGCGGTTAATGTTCTTGATCGATCTCGCCAACGGTACTCGATATGAGGAACCAGTCAGGGTTATGAGGCTCCCTTGCAGTCAGCGAATTGTCTATCGCGCAGGCTGATGAGTGAACCAGAGAACTGTGGCCGAGCCGGCATACTCCGCTCCCCCTGCCGCACTCACAGACAACCGCATCGCCATTTCAAGCAGCTGTCGACCACTGCAGTCTCGTGTTAGCATCAATACCGAGATTAGCCCCCACGCCTCGGACAGGTTCCTTTGATCTGTACTGCGCACCAGGGGGTTAGTTTTTTCTGAGCCACGACCTTGCGCAGTCTTTGTACCCGCCTTTTCCCCTACAGCCACTGCGTTCGGGCTGAGGGTGTAAACCACTTTTTTTCACTGTAAACCACTGTGGTTTACAGTGAAAAAAAGTGGTTTACAAGGCTGGGTAGAATCGGGGGGGGTCCGCCCTTCCGACTACGTTGCCAGTCAAAGTCAACAAGGTTATTGACCTGCCACAATTCTCGGCACACAGGCCGTATTTACCTATGGCTTAGTGCAGCCCTCTTTGCACGCGGGGTCCTCCGCACCCTCCGACTGATGCATGCTGTTCGTCAACGCCGGCCCGCGTTCAAGGCTGACGGTAGCGACTGACTCAGTGACTTGCAGCACAAGATGACGTCAGCAACGCGGTCCAAATTCAGGTCATTCATCAGCTTCCGGTGAGTAAGGCTTGGTGAATGACGGCGTTTCGCCATATCCTTCGCGAGTGGCGTATTGCCACCACAAAACTACACATGGAGTGAGCAAAATGAAGATCGTTTCCCTCGTGATCGCCGCTGTCCTTTCGTTTTCTTCAGTAGCCGCGGTTGCACACAGCGGCGGGACGGATTCCAAGGGGTGTCATACAAATCACAAGACAGGTGATCGTCACTGCCACTGAGCAGATTGATAGAAGTTAATTGCGCTGGTGTGCGAACAGCGTACATCAGCGCTACGTGTAGAATATTGACATTCGGACCCTTTACCCTAGGCCTCCGCAGAATTTTCGTCTTGAAACTCTCCGCTATCCCTTTTCACCACCTGCCAGCGAACTGGGGCTCGCTCAGCCCTAGGATGCATTTTTCACTGTAAAATCAGAAAAATTTGTAAACCTGGGATGACTAAGCTCAAACTTTTGACAACCATTTTTGGCGAGCAACCACCAAACCAGCTACATTTTTATTTATTGTTATAGCAATTACCCTTAACAATATATCTCACCATATGCAACTCACCCTTCGAATCTTCAAAGCTCATGATGCTTCGGACGTTTCCGCAATACATGACATTCTGCGAGACATGCACCAGTTTAGCAATATCCATGTCCATGCCATAACGATAATCCTTCAGCTCTGGCATAGGTTTATTAAGGCTCTGAGCATATCGAGCGGTGGCGTCTTTGCCGACTTGTTCCAGTCGGGCATTGATGTCTTTAACGTTGTTCTGCGCACTGACGGAAGCGGCGAAAAAAAATAGTGCGGCAGCGACGAAACCTTTCAAAATATTCATATTTTCCTCCATGCAAAAAAAAGCGCCCATTAAGGGCGCCAAAATTCACCTTTTCCAAAGGAGCACTTGTGCTTCAAAGGTGAATGCGTAGATGTGCCGACGATCGCCACCACATCAGACCACCGTGAAAAACGAGAGCAAGATTTCACAGTGAGATGCTCTTGATGCCTGGTGCTAAATTAGCAAAGTCAGACTAACAGCAGCATGATTGATCAATTACAATTTTGAAAGACCGCGCAATTCTTACAAGATACTGAGTGGGTACTCCACGATCAGGCGGAACTCATCGAGATCAGACTCGAACTGAGTGGATCGGGTGTTTGCTTGACGAATACGGAAGGACATATCCTTCATCGAACCGGTTTGGACGACATACTTGACTTCGATATCACGCTCCCAGCGCTTTTGGTCGGTGAGTGGATTGCCGCCCGCATCTCGACGCATATACACATTGTTTGCGTTCGAGTAGTCAGCGTCCGTACCCTTGCCGTAGCGTGCCATGAAGCTGAGCCCTGGAATCCCGTATTTCGCCATGTTCAGATCGTAGCGAACCATCCAAGAGCGCTCTTTCGGTGAGTTGAAATCGCTGTATTGGATAGAGTTATCCAGGTAGATCGAGTCCGACTGACGGAGATAGTCGAAGTCGTCGTCACCATTATTGCGTTGATGAGTGAGCGACACCGTATGAGCGCCGAAGCGCACACCGACTTTGCCGCTCCAAATGTTATTATCGAACTCACCCAGCAGCTTCTTGCCTTCATCCACGGCACGATAGTAGTTGAAGCCTGCCAGCAGAGCCAGCTCATCAGATATCGGGTAGGTGAACGATGTTCCAAAGTAACTTTGGTCCCACGCATCTTTCAGGCGGCTGGTGTACAAGCTGACAGTCGTGTACTTGTTGAGCTCATAGTCACCGCCGAAGTAGCCAACCCACGGAGAGTTGACTGGTCCTGCGTAGAAGGTAGCAAACGTGTCTCTCATATCGCTTGAGACAGGCTGGCTCATGGAGTGCAGACGACCACCCTGCAGGGTAAGTCCCTTCAAGCTGGTATTAGAGAAGGTAACGCCTCGGAACGATTCTGGCAGTAGGCGAGAATCACCAAACGAGACGACAGGCGTGGCCGGGAACACGTCGCCCGCCTTGATAACTGTATCAAAGGCGCGGGCTTTTACTGCGCCGCCAACCTTGGTGTACTCGTCACGCGCCTTACCTTCACTGTCAACAGGCAGCACATCGAACGAACTACGAGCACCGTTACGGCCACCGCCCGTATCGAGTTTCAACCCGATCATGGCGAAAGCATCAACACCCACACCCACAGTACCTTGAGTGAAGCCGGACTCGAATTTAGCAATAACCGCATGCGCCCACGCTTCGGAATATCCAGCGCCCCCTGCGCCTCGTTCTCCGTTGCGATTGTCCCGGTTGAAATAGAAATTTCGGTTCAGGACGGACAGACTGCTACCTTCAATGAAGCCTTCTTTTTCAGTGGTTTCAGCTGCGTTTGTAAGCGTGCTGGCACCTGCTAACGCGGATAAAACAGCAAGTGAAAGCGTGGCACTTTTCTTCATGATTGCTCCGTACCATGGCAGTTTCTTGTAGGAATAGGCCGGCCATTTATTATTCAACTGCTGAGTGGCGACCGCTTCCTATCATTACTGCCCAAAACTAACTGGAGCATGATAAGTTCATTACGATTTTGACAGATGGCCCGGCACTCCCTGCCGGGCACTTCAGGCTAAACGAGCGTGCTCAGCTTTCGTCCAACCCCCATATCCAATGGGCATCGATCAGCAGTGACAAGTGAGTCCGCAAAGTATCGACATGCGCCTGCAGTGCATTCGATGCCGATGTCACTGCTTGACGTCGAGATAGCAGCAGGGACTGCAGGTCAGCCTCACCCAATTCGTAGGCGCGTTGCATTTGTGCCTCGTTCTGAGCCATGGCCTCAGCCCCCTCTGTAGCAATGCGGAAGTTTTCATAGGCGCCTGAGGCCATCTCCACATCACTGGCAATCGCAGCTTCCAGTTCTCGCTTGATGAGGTCTACGTCCTGGCGGGCAGCACTCTCTTGGGCCATTGCCTGGCTGTAACGAGCACTGCGAGTACCGCTTGGAATCGGCATGCTGAAGGTCACGCCGTAGATTCTTTCCCTAGCGCCCTGCTCCGAAGCAGTGAACACACCCAGCGTCGGGTCTGGGATCTTGTCTGCCTTGGCACGTGCCGACTGGCCTTCACTTTTCAGCAAGCTGGCCTCTACCCTGCGCAGTACATCACTTTCGGCGAGGATCCGCTCACGCCAGGTTTCATACTGACCAAGCTCTGACGATGGCACCGGTAAAGCCACGACCTTTCGGTCGATACCCGGGAATCGCCGTGACAACGTCGCCCAACTGGCTGCAGCTTTGACCTTCGCCTCGTTACCCTGGCGAAGTTGATCAGCAATTTCGGCTTTCACGAGACTGACATCAAGCTTCGATGCGTCCCCCGCACGGTTACGCTTTTCAACCGCAGCAAGACTTTCCTTGGCCGAGGCCAACCCTTTGTTGGCGATTTCGAGAGCGTGTTCAGAGGCCAGCCAATCGAGCCACATCGTCATGAGCTCACGCGCAGTCTCGTGACGTACCTCACCATAAGTCGCATCCGCCAATTTGACCGTGGCACCACTGATATCCTGGTCTGCCTGGCCTTTGCCAGGCAGCCGAATGGTGCGCTGAATGCCAACGTTCCACTCGTTGTAGTTGGGACCAGCATCGACACGCCGCTGCTGGCCGGTTGCTGTCGCATTCCACTCGTAGGGCGACTTACGAATAATCCCCGCCTCAAGCATGGCTGCATCCATGGTCGATCTGGCCGACGCGACGCGCGGATCCGCATTGAGCAACGACATCGCCAGAGGTTTGGGCAGGATGTTCATGGGTGCGACTGGCTGAGCGCCTGCAACGGAACTCAGTCCCATCAGAACCACCAGGGGTAAAATGCGTTTCATCACATAAACTCCCCAAACTCACTGACCCGAACTGTCCAATAGCGCACGCCCGTGTTGGGAAACTCCTGCCTGAGCGAGTCCAGCAACGGCTCAAGATGCTGTTGCTCAACGACCAATTGGATCTGCACGGCACGGGCACGCCCCATCACGCGTTCAACTGGATTCAGGGCATCCGTGGACAGACCATGGGCAGCGACAGTAGCGCTGGTGAAGATCCTCGTGCCGACTGACACCAGCAAATGGTCGATGATTTTTTCTTCAAGGCTCGGGGTGCAGAGCAGCGTCAACCAGATGTCAGGCATCGGCAGTCTCCTTTTTGGCATGTGCAAAACGCAGATAGAGGATGGGAAGCAACATCAGGGTCAGGGCTGTTACGGTGATCAAACCACCAATAACAACGATGGCAAGAGGTCGTTGAATTTCAGATCCAGGTCCCGTGGCGAACAGCAGCGGGACGAGACCGAATGCCGTAATCGACGCCGTCATCAATACCGGGCGAAGTCGTCGGCGTGCGCCCTGAAGTACAACCTCCCTCATCGGTAAGCCTTCGCCATGAAGCTGGTTGAAGTAGCTAACCAGAACGATGCCGTTGAGCACTGCAATACCCAGCAAAGCAATGAAACCGACCGACGCAGGCACCGAGAGGTACTCTCCAGTAACCCACAGGGCGACGATGCCGCCCACCAGCGCGAATGGAATGTTGCTCAGGATCAAGAGCGCTTGGCGAACCGAGCCGAAGGTGGAGAACAGCAGGACGAAGATCAGGCCCAGCGCCACCGGAACCACGACGGAAAGCCGTGCTGCGGCGCGTTGCTGGTTCTCGAATTGCCCACCCCAGCTGATGCGATAGCCATTGGGTAGCTCAACCTGCTGAGCGACCAACGCTTTCGCTTCTTCGACGAAGCCGACAAGGTCTCTTCCGCTGACGTTGGCGATGACGACGCTGTAGCGACTGCCCATTTCACGGTCGATCTTCACTGGGCCATCGGCACGCTCCAGCTTGGCCACGGCGCTCAGTGGAATGGTCTTGCCATCAGGTGTAGTAATACGTACGGCATCGAATTCCGCGGGCGAATTGCGTACCGACTCGGCGGAGCGGATGAGAATCGGGGTACGCTGGTTACCCTCAATGACCAGCCCGGCCTGACGCCCTTCGATCTGCACGCGCAGCGCGTCCTGGATCGTCTCGACATCCAGCCCGAAACGGCCCGCTTGAAGGCGGTCAATTTCGACCCGCAGGTACTGCACGCCGTCGTTCTGAACGGTGTACACATCCTGGTTACCCTGAATGGTCTTGAGCAGCGATTCGATCTTGCCACCGAGCTGATTCAGGGTTGCCAGATCCGGTCCGTACACTTTGACGGCCAAGTCACCCCGCACACCGATGATCATCTCAGAGACGCGCATCTCGATCGGTTGGGTGAAGCTGTAGTCGATACCAGGCATTGGATCGAGGACCTTGCGGATCTCCTCCATCAATTCTTCCTTGGTGTCCATCCGCCATTCCGACATTGGTTTGAGCAGCAAGTAGGTGTCGGTCTGGTTCAGGCCCATGGGGTCGAGACCGATTTCATCAGAACCTGCCCGCGCAACGATGCCGCGAATCTCAGGGATGGCCTTCATCAAGGATTGATGGATCTTCTTATCCAGCTCGGCCGTCTGTTCAAGGCTCACCGAGGGAAGCTTCTCGATACCCACGATCAGGTCGCCCTCATCCATGGTCGGCATGAAGGTCTTGCCCACTTGTGTGTAAACGAGCCCCGCTACCACCAACATGGCGCCGGCAATGATTGCGATCACTTTCTGGCGAGCAAGCCCCCACTCAAGGATGGGGCCATACGCACCCAATAGCTTGCGTGCCAACCAGGGGTCTTCATGCTTGACCTCTCGCAGCAGATAGGAAGACAAGACGGGAATCACAGTCAGCGAGAGCAACAACGAAGCTGCCAGTGCGAAGACAATCGTCAGTGCAACCGGAACGAAGAACTTGCCCTCCAGATCCTGAAGCGTCAGCAGCGGCAGGAACACCGTGATAATGATCAAGATGCCTGAGGTGACGGGGACTGCTACTTCGCGAACCGCTCGGTAGATGATGTGCAGCCGTGGCAACTTCCCACCGGAAGTGTCTGTGGCCAGGCGCTGGACAATGTTCTCCACAACGACGACTGCGGCATCGACCAGCATGCCGATCGCGATCGCCAACCCGCCGAGGCTCATGAGGTTGGCGGACATGCCGAAGAAACGCATCATGATGAAGGTGATCAGCGCTGCAAGCGGTAGTACCAAGGCCACGGTCAATGCTGCACGAACGTTACCAAGGAACAATGCCAGCAGCAGAACGACCAATACGGTCGCTTCAATCAGTGCTTTGGATACGGCACCTACGGCCTTGTCCACGAGGGAAGATCGGTCATAGAAACTGGTGATCTTGACGCCAGGAGGCAAAGTGGCCTCCAGCTCCTTCAGCTTTTGCTGAACACCGCTGACAACTTCACGGGCATTAGCCCCCTTAAGGCCCAGCACCAAGCCCTGAACGGCTTCACCTTTACCGTCCTGGGTTACTACGCCATAGCGCGTCAGGGTGCCAAGGCGGACTTCGGCCAGGTCGCCAACGCGAACCGGTGACGAGTCACTGGGGTTGACCACGACAGCCCGCAGGTCATCCAGGGTGCGAATGCTCCCCTCACTGCGAACCAGCAGAACTTCATCCCCCTCACCGAG
Organism: Pseudomonas sp. NBRC 111132; assembly: GCF_001320565.1. Classification (NCBI taxonomy): domain Bacteria; kingdom Pseudomonadati; phylum Pseudomonadota; class Gammaproteobacteria; order Pseudomonadales; family Pseudomonadaceae; genus Pseudomonas; species Pseudomonas sp. NBRC 111132. The sequence continues at coordinate 14,501 of NZ_BCBI01000074.1, read as the reverse complement.
GCGTCCGGCACCATCATTGCGGTTGTTGGTGTTCACCGCGTTGGCCAGTTGCTGCAGGCTGACACCATTGGCAGCCATGCGAACGGGGTCCGGCAGCACTTCAAACGTACGAACCTGGCCACCCAACGAGTTGACATCAGCGACGCCGGGCACCGTGCGCAATGCAGGTCGAATGACCCAATCCAGCAGGCTACGGCGCTCGACCAGCGACATGGCCTCGCTATCGACGGTGAACATGAACATCTCACCCAGCGGCGTAGTGATGGGGGCCATACCGCCGCTGATACCGCTGGGCAGGCTGTCAGTCAGGTTGCCCAAGCGTTCGGACACCTGCTGGCGAGCCCAATAAATGTCCGTGCCATCCTGAAAATCGATGGTGACGTCGACCAGGCCATACTTGGTAACAGAACGCAGAATCTTGGTTTTCGGGATGCCCAGCATCTCGACTTCGATGGGCACCGCGATGCGGCTTTCCACTTCCTCAGGTGTCATGCCAGGCGCCTTCATGATCACCTTGACTTGGGTGCTGGCAACGTCCGGAAATGCGTCAATAGGAAGACCGCGGTAGGCGTACCAGCCCGCTGCGGTCAGCAGAACTGTCGCCAACACCATGAACAGGCGTTGGGACAACGAGAATTGAATGAGACGGCTCAGCATTACTCTCCGTCCTCTTCCAGCCAGGCACCTTTCAGCGCAATAACGCCAGCAACGGCAACCTGATCCTGCTCACGGATGTTGCCCTGCACGCGCACAAGCTGCCCGGCACTGGCCTCAACCTTCACAGGGCGCGCTTCGAAACCCTCAGGCGTACGGACGAACACAACGGAGTCAGCCTTGTTGCGCGCCACTGCGGAGATGGGGATATCCCAAGAATTACCGGCGGACTGGACCGGGATCTCGACAGTTACCAACTCACCCGGGCGTATAGCGCGCCCAGGGTTTTCGATCTCGGCCCGCAGCACTACAAACTGGTTGTCTGCTGTAACGGTCGGACTCAGGTTGATCACTCGCCCGCTCACATTCTTGTCGACGATCGTTACCGGTGCACCGGGCTGGATACCGATACTGGCCTGAGAAGGCACTTGCACATCCAGCCACAGGGCGTCGACCTGGGTGATGTTGAGCAACGATGTAGCGCCATCTACACGCTGCCCAGGGCGAACGGAGATTGCACTGACGATCCCATCCTGGACGGCGGTAAGGATTATCCGGTCAGATGGAATACCTGAACGGACGACTTGCTCCATCATCGGCGGGGTCAGACCTGCCAACGCCAGCTCCGCTTTCGTCTGGACCAACGTCGCTTCGGCTTCCTTCAGCGTGGCCTGTGCTTCCTGAGCCCGGCGCTTGGGAATAATCCCCTCATCAAAAAGCGTCTGCTCACGGGAATAGGCCTGACGGGCAAGCGTTGCACGGGACGCAGCCTGCAACAGTTGCAACTGAAGCTGGCTCATGGCTGGGCTGGAAAGCCTGGCTACGGGGTCGCCTTTGCGTACGGGTTGGTATTCGCCCACCAGTAACTGAACGACAACACCTTCCAGCGGGGAGCTGACGATCTGTTCAGCCTTTGGCGGCACGACAACTTGGCCAGGATAACGACTGCTGACCGTCTGCTTCATGCTTTGGACCGGTGAAACCTTGATACCCAAAGCCTGAATCTGGTCTTCTGCAACAGAGAACTTCTCAGCACTCATGGCGGGCCCGGAAATAATAATTGCGGTGAAAAAAGAGAGACTCTTTACACAGCGCAGGTATCTTTCATTGTTCATCAGAAGTTCCCCGTCAAGCGCCATAACAAGGACATGATCTCGACCTGTTTGAGGATTTGAAGATAAGCAAGGCGTGCACAACTATTGGGGCTAACTATTTAACCCGCTCGTCTGCTGCACTCTATGCGCGGAAGGGAAGTGTCGTAGACTCCTCTACTGCTCCGATTCTAGAGGGCAGCGACTATCAGGAACGTTACGGGTGAATTACAAATTTGTAGGAATTGCCCGGCCGCATTTTTTTCGCGCTAAGATCACCCTCAACGCGGCCTGCGGGCGCTTGAAGCCCCAAGCAAGACACACCCTGAAACACATGAAAAAATATTTAATTGACCGCAAGCAATATTTTACTGACGAATTTTAGAGATCAAATATGCGCGTTCTAGTTGTGGAAGATGAAACTAAAACTGCCGAATATCTTCAGCAAGGATTGACCGAGAGCGGTTATATCGTTGACCGTGCAAGTAATGGCGTAGACGCTCTTCACCTGTTCAACCATAACACCTACGGCCTGGTCATTCTCGATGTAAATCTGCCAGAAGTTGATGGTTGGGAAGTGCTGGAGACCATCAGGAAAACCAGCCGCGTGCGCATCATCATGCTCACCGGACGAGGCCGGCTTCATGAAAAGCTCAAGGGTTTGGACGGCGGAGCGGATGATTACCTGGTGAAGCCCTTCGAGTTCCCGGAGTTGCTCGCTCGCGTCCGCTCACTCCAGCGCCGCGGCGATGACATGATTGAAAGCAATACGCTCAAGGTCGCCGACCTGGAGCTTGACCCCGGCCGTCACCGCGCATTTCGCGGCGACCTGCGCATCGAGTTGACCACCAAGGAGTTTGCCCTGCTGCACCTGCTGATGAGTCGCGCAGGCGAAGCCCTGACGCGATCCCAGATCATCTCGCTCGTGTGGGACATGAATTTCGATTGCGATACTAACGTGATCGACGTTGCAATCAGGCGCCTGCGTGCGAAGATCGATGACCCGTTCCAGGTCAAGCTCATCCATACGATGCGCGGTGTTGGGTACGTGGTAGAGGACCGCTCATGAGGCAGTTGAGCCTGGCTGCCAAGCTGGGATTGAAAGTCGGCTTCATGAGCGTGCTTCTTCTGGTACTGTGCGCGTCCATTGGCTATGTGATGCTCGGCCAAGCGCTGGAGAGCACGGCCCGTTCAGCGCTTGAAACCAAAATGAGCGGCATGGCCCATAACATTGCGACCATCGAAGATGTATCGGGGGTGACCGCTGATTCCCACCTGCTCGTCGATCTCGCGATGGGGCACAACAATCTGTATGTCAGCATTTTCGACTCTGCTGACAGCAAGGCTCCATTACTGACCATCGGCTCCAAACAAGTGAGTTTCGAGCTCCATCGCTTCCCTGCTCGGGACGAATTGGCCTTCCATGAGTGGCAGGATCAATCGGGAAATCCGATGCTCAGTGCGGCGCAGATCATGCGCTTGAAAGACGGCACCCAGATTGGCGTCTACATGACTGTGGACGAGTCGTCGGACGCACAGCTCCTGGGCGCCATGGTCACTTGGGCGCTGACCGCATCACCGTTCATTCTGGCCGTTATTTTGATTGTGGCCTGGTGGACTGTCCGACGTGGCTTGCTGCCGTTGACCCGTTTTCTCAAGGTAGCGTCCAAGATTTCCACCGACAATCTGGGCCACCGCCTGCCCACTGACAAGCTGCCGGCAGAGCTTCGACATCTGGCGGATGGCATGAACTTTATGCTCCATCGCCTGGATGGTGGGGTACAGCAACTCTCGCAATTCTCGGACGATCTGGCCCACGAGCTCAGGGCACCGCTGTCAAATCTCATGGGGAAAGCACAAGTAGCGTTGTCGCGTGAACGCTCATCCGCTGAATACCGTGATGTGCTCGAATCCTGCCTGGAGGAGCTGGACCGCATGACGCGCATGGTTGCGGACATGCTTTTCCTGGCCCATGTGAGCCAGCCAGCTGCCTTGGTGGAATTTGAGACCGTGGCCTTGGTGGATGAAGTGCAGAGGGTCTGCGACCTGTTTGCCTTCTCGGCCGAGGAAAACGGAGTAGCACTGCAGATTTCAGGGAGCGCCGATGTCGTGAATGGCAACCGACTCATGATCCAGCGAGCAGTTTCGAATCTGCTATCCAACGCTATTCGTTATTGCCCGAAAGGCGAATCGGTCCAGGTCAAAGTCCACCGTGGCAGCGATCAGATTCAGTTGAGCGTCGGTAACCCTGGACGCGGTATTCCCGATCAACATCTGCCTCATCTGTTTGAGCGCTTCTATCGCGTGGACAGAGGCCGAGCACGTAGCGAGGGGGGCACAGGTCTCGGTCTAGCGATCGTGCGCTCCATCATGAGCCTGCACCAAGGCACTGCCAAGGTTGAAGTCAGCGGTGACAGGTATACCTGGTTCCATCTCAGCTTTCCGACCAGCCATCTGTGACCTAGCGCCCGGCCTCACAAGCTAATCCCAACGTAAGGCCTTCCGATGGATCGAAGGCCTGAAGCCTGTTCATCTCTTCAATCATACGGCGTCGTCTTTCAACATTGTAATTCGCGCCTCACGCTCTCGTCAGAGACAGGTCTTTAAGCTTCAGGGTATCGAAACCTCAAGATCACTACCGATCCAGCCCCGGAGTTTGATATGCGACTGACTAACCTTTTCCTGATTGGCGTAATGGCAGTGGGCATCAGCGGCCAAGCCTTTGCAGAGGGCGGGGCCGAGCGCTCACTGAAATTCAACAAAGAATTCCGCGATGACCAGAAACGCCTTTGGGGCGAGAAGGAAAAGGAGGCAGAGCAGTCGAAGCCTTCGTCCACCCAGCAAAAGGAGGGCCCTAAAAGCCAGTCCTGAGCTGATAGATGTGCTGTTCATCTACCTATTTTTTGCTGCTCGATGATCAAAGGCGCCTCGGCGCCTTTTCTCGTTTCTACCATCCCACTCCGCCATACCGACTACCCGACCTGCTAGGTCAGCTCCTCACTTCAAGTAAGACCTGAGTACCGAGGAGATTTTGTCTGCCTCCTCTAGTCGCTGAGCCGCATCCAGATGCTCTGCCGCCAGATGCTCACGGATATGGCCTTCCACCACCTCGGCCATCAGCCCATTCACCGCCCCCCGGATCGCGGCAATCTGCTGAAGGATTCCCAGGCAATCCTTTTCCTGCTCCAACGCTGCCTCCAGGGCGGCAGCCTGCCCTTTGATCTTCTTGACCCGAGTCAGCAACTGACGCTGATTCTTCATGGTGTGAGACATGACAACCTCTTTTCATATCCCCTACTGGGGGATAGTATTTTAAGGGTACGATTTCAACCCAATCGTACGACAATTTAAAGGGCGGCCTCTATGACTGCCGCCCTCACGCGCTATTGGCACTACTCCAGAGGTCTCACCATGGGTTTCGCAGAACTACTTCAGCAGGGTACCGCCCACGCTTGGCTCTACTTCCCAAGCGCCATCCTGCTCGGCGCCCTGCATGGCCTTGAGCCAGGGCACTCCAAAACAATGATGGCAGCCTTCATCGTCGCTGTGCGAGGAACTGCCAAGCAGGCGGCTCTCTTGGGGCTGGCTGCCACGTTCTCCCATACAGCCGTGGTCTGGCTCGTCGCCATGGCAGGGATGTACCTGGGCGGCAACCTTGATGCTGAAACCACCGAGCCCTACTTCCAGCTAGGCTCAGCAGCCATCATCATCGCCGTCGCATTGTGGATGCTTCTGCGCACCTGGCGCGGAGAGCAAATGTGGAAATTCGAGCAAGGTGACGGGCACGATCACGGCCATGAGCATGCCCATGATGAGACACGCCGCGTCGACACTGGGCATGGACGTGTTGAACTGTCGATATTTGAAATCGGGCAACCACCTCGGTGGCGACTGAAAACCTTAGATGGCCATCCATGGCAGGCCGCTCAAGTTAAGGCCCTCACGACTCGGCCGAACGGTGAAACAATGTCGTTCGCCTTCGAGAAACGTGACGGCTTCCTGGAATCCATTGACTCGATTCCTGAGCCTCATGAGTTTTCAGTACGCCTGACCTTGGGTCATTCCGACCATGCTCATGACTACGATCTGGAGTTTGCCGAAGCGCATGATCACCACCACCATGGCGAACTCGATCAGCTCGAACTGAGCGTCGATGGCTATCAGGATGCGCACGAGCGCGCCCATGCAAACGACATCAAAAAGCGTTTCGCCAACCGTGATGTGACTACCGGCCAGATCATCCTGTTCGGTTTAACTGGCGGCCTGATCCCATGCCCGGCAGCGATCACTGTTTTGCTACTGTGCCTGCAGGTCAAGGAAATCGCACTCGGGGCCGTGCTGGTACTGTGTTTCAGCATCGGCCTCGCCATGACCCTGGTAACTGTTGGGGTCGCAGCAGCGGTCGGAGCGAAACGCGCCTCCAATCGCTGGCCCTGGTTGGGAGCTGTGGCTCGTCGAGCACCGTACCTGTCCAGCATGATCATCATCGCCGTAGGCATCTACGTGGGTATCAACGGCTGGATCGGACTCACTAGCTAACGAGGGATGTCATCCAATCGTGCATTTTGCGCGTTTGGCGCTCCCGTTGCGGTCGTCGCCATTGATGGCCAATGCCGCAATGAGGGAATCACGAGCGGCTACTGCCGCTCCATGAAACCTGACCACAAATGTCCTTCGAGTGAGATATGTGGGTGCTGGCCACACTTGCTGCCGGCATTCGCACACTCCGACTCAGACCCACAGGTAATTCATCAATGGCTTCGCAAATCGAGAACCCTTGTATTTCACTCTGCCAATTGAAGGGAGATCTTTGTGTCAGCTGCGGGCGCTCAAAAGATGAGATCCGCAAGTGGAAGCGCATGAAACGTCCAGAAAAGATGGCCGCCGTGCAGAAAGCTGCCGCGAGACTGAAGGGGCTGAAGAAGTAGCCCTGGGGCACCATTCAGCGCTCCAGCACCAGAGTTCAAGTGGATAGCGTCGGCGCCGCCACGCTGCTCAACGGGCTTTGCGCATGCGGGCATTTACTCGTTGATTTCGACCGACTCAAGACCTAATGTAGATACAGATACATTTTTTGTTGAGTATTCTACATGAGCGAATGGTCGCTACTGATTCTCGGGCTTCCCACGGCTAACGCCACGGAGCGAATGCGCGCTTGGCGAACCCTCAAGGCTTCTGGTGCTGCAGTACTACGAGATGGCGTATACCTGCTGCCACAACAAAGCACGGCTCGCGAAGCGTTCGAAGCCGTGGAACGAGACGTGCTGGCGATCAATGGCACGGCATTTCTGCTGTCTCTGCCTGAGCGTGAGGAGCGCTTCAGTGGGTTGTTCGACAGAAGCGAGGACTACGCCAAGCTGATGGAAGAAATTGCAGGCTGCCGAGCGGATCTTTCACCGGACAACGCCCTGCAAACCGCGCGGCAGGTGCGCAAGCTTCGAAAGGCTTTCAGCCAATTGGCGGCGATCGATTTCTTCCCTGGCGTGCTCAAGGCTCAGACTGACTCGACCCTGCAGGCGCTTGAGACCGCAATCAGCCGTGCACTGTCATCCGATGAGCCCAGTGCGCACGACGAGACAATCATCAGACTTGAGCGCAGCGAATACCTGGGTCGCCGCTGGGCGACTCGAAAACGCCCCTGGGTGGATAGGCTGGCGTGTGCCTGGCTCATCCGTCGCTTCATCGATGCTGACGCCCAATTCCTTTGGCTGGAAAGTCCCAGCGACTGCCCGACCGATGCGTTGGGCTTCGACTTCGATGGCGCGAGGTTCAGCCATGTCGGCCAGCGGGTGTCGTTCGAGACCCTCATCGAAAGCTTTGCGGTTGAACAACCAGGCCTGTCTCGGTTGGCAGCTGTTGTTCATTACCTGGATGTAGGTGGAAGCCAGCCCTCCGAGGCACCTGGCATCGAGCGCGTCCTCGCGGGTTTGAGAGAAAGCATTGGCGATGACGATCAACTGACAACGGTCGCCGGAGGCATCTTCGATGGCCTGCTGACGGCTTTCGCAAGTGAGGAAAAACAAAATGGTTGATACCACCTCCGCAGTCAGCGAACAGCCTCCGTCGCAAGCTGCTCAGCAGCCGATCGGCTTGTTTGAAGCGTTTCTGTTTTGGCTCAAGCTGGGCTTCATCAGCTTTGGTGGACCCGCCGGGCAGATTTCGATCATGCATCAGGAGCTGGTTGAGCGACGGCGGTGGATCAGCGAAAAGCGATTTCTGCATGCGCTCAACTACTGCATGTTGTTGCCTGGACCAGAGGCTCAGCAACTCGCCACGTACATCGGCTGGCTCATGCACCGTTCATGGGGCGGTGTGATTGCCGGTGCGTTGTTCGTGCTGCCGTCATTGTTCATCCTGATCGCTTTGTCCTGGGTCTACGTCGCCTTCGGTGAGGTGCCCGTGGTGGCTGGGATTTTCTATGGCATCAAACCGGCGGTCACTGCCATCGTCGTTCACGCGGCTCACCGGATCGGGTCGCGTGCACTGAAGAACGGCTGGCTGTGGGCCATGGCCGCCGCTTCGTTCGTGGCCATCTTTGCCCTCAACGCCCCATTCCCGCTTATCGTGCTGGTAGCCGCCATCATTGGCTATTTAGGCGGTCGCTTTGCTCCAAGTAAATTCGTGATCGGAGGTGGCCATGGCGCCACGAAGAACAGCTATGGACCTGCCCTGATCGATGACAACACCCCAACGCCTGAGCATGCCCGCTTCAGCTGGGGACACCTGCTGCGACTACTGCTGGTCGGTGCTGCGCTCTGGGTCCTGCCCATGGGGCTGCTGACGCTGTCGTTTGGCTGGGACGGTACTCTGACGCAAATGAGCTGGTTCTTCACCAAGGCCGCCCTGATGACGTTTGGCGGTGCATACGCTGTGCTGCCCTATGTCTACCAGGGCGCTGTCGGGCACTACGGGTGGCTGACACCCACCCAGATGATCGATGGCCTCGCCTTAGGGGAAACCACGCCAGGGCCACTGATCATGGTAGTCGCCTTCGTAGGCTTCGTCGGGGGTTACGTGCATCCAATGTTTGGCGCAGAACACCCGTTCCTCGCCGGCGCAATCGCGGCGAGCCTCGTCACCTGGTTCACTTTCCTGCCGTCGTTCATCTTCATTCTCGCCGGTGGCCCATTGGTAGAGTCGACGCACAACGAGATGAAGTTCACCGCACCACTGACCGGCATCACCGCAGCAGTTGTGGGGGTAATCCTGAATCTGGCGCTGTTCTTCGGCTACCACGTGCTTTGGCCAAAGGGGTTCGCTGGAACATTCGACTGGCCTTCAGCGCTGATCGCGATCGCTGCAGCGATTGCCTTGTTCCGCTTCAAGCGTGGCGTCATCCAGGTACTGCTTGCCTGTGCCCTGGCCGGTCTGGCAGTTCATATGTTGCGTATCTGATGCCGGTTGCCGGCTGACATCGTTGGCCGGCTCCTCAACAAGCACCTTGCCCCCTGAAAGTGCATGCCCCTGACTAAGCCTGGATTGACCATATCCCCCCCAGGGGGATACGCTATAACCAATTCACGCTGCCTGCGATGCCATATCGCGGCCAGGAAAACAGCACTGCAGGGAGGTTTGCATGCTATCGGTCCTGAAAAATCGAACCTACAGACACCTGTTCCTGGCTCAGGTCATTGCACTGGTGGGTACCGGGTTAGCCACCGTTGCCTTGGGCTTGCTGGCCTTCGATCTGGCGGGCGCCCAGGCAGGCGCAGTACTGGGTACCGCGTTGGCGATCAAAATGGCGGCTTACATCGGCGTCGCACCCGTTGCGGCTGCGTTCGCGGAGCACCTGCCTAGAAAAGCCATGCTGGTAACGCTGGACCTGGTGAGAGCCGCGGTTGCTTTGCTGCTGCCGTTCGTTACGGAGATCTGGCAAGTCTATGTACTCATTTTTGTCCTGCAGTCCGCCTCTGCTGCGTTCACCCCAACCTTCCAGGCAACTATTCCAGACATCCTGCCCGACGAACGCGAATACACCAGAGCGCTGTCGTTGTCTCGACTAGCCTACGACCTGGAAAGTGTCATCAGCCCGATGCTCGCAGCGCTGCTGCTCACCGTGGTCAGCTTCCACAGCCTGTTTGCCGGCACTGTCGTGGGCTTCCTGGTATCTGCCGCGATGGTAGCCACAGTGGTTCTGCCCGCTGCTATACGCGGCCCCAAACGCAGCATCTACGAGCGAACCACCAAAGGTATGCGGATCTTCCTGCGCACTCCACGACTGCGTGGCTTGTTGGCCTTGAACCTGACCGTCGCGGCAGCCAGCGCGATGGTCATCGTCAATACCGTCGTGCTTGTTCAATCTCGTTTCGGGTTGCCGCAGAGTTCAACGGCAATGGCGCTCATGGCATTTGGTGCAGGATCAATGATCGTCGCACTGGCACTCCCACGCCTGCTTGAACGTCTGGATGACCGAAAGGCGATGCTCGCTGGCGGCGCGGTCTTGGTCGTAGGCCTGCTGCTCGGGACCTTCGTGAACAGCTATTGGAGCCTCGTGGGGTTGTGGGTTGCACTGGGAGCTGGTTACTCCCTTGCTCAAACCCCATCAGGACGCATCTTGCGTCGTTCATCAACTTCCCAAGACCGCCCAGCATTATTCGCTGCGCAATTTGCCTTGTCCCACGCTTGCTGGCTGATCACCTACCCCCTGGCTGGGTGGCTAGGCGCTAGCGTTAGCCTGACCGCGTCTTTCATTGGCCTGACGCTTGTCGCAGCAATGGCTTGGATTCTGAGCAAGCAGATATGGCGACCGGAGTATGACGAAGAGGTGGTCGCGCATTCTCATGTCGACTTGCCGGAAAACCACCCACATGTTGCTGAAGGTAAGGCACATGCCCACACATTCGTGATCGATGATGATCACCCCAAATGGCCGGGTTGCTGATTCTGCTGGGTCTGGCTGTTCAATTTTTGAAGGACGTTTAATGCTCAAGAACGCGTTAATGATCAGTGCTGCAATGATGCTGGGGATGGCAAGCCTCAAGGCGTCAGCCGCTGTAAACCTGGTGACCAGCATCAAGCCTCTGCAACTGATCGCGGCGGAAGTGCAGGACGGATTAGGCGAGCCTGTCGCGGTCGTGCCGGCGGGTGCCTCCCCACATAGCTTTACGCTCAAGCCGTCAACGGTGAGGGACTTGCAACAAGCCGACCTGGTGTACTGGATCGGTCCGGACTTGGAAACTTATCTGAGTAAAACACTAGAAGCCCGACGCGGCAAAACCGTCTCGATTCAAAACCTGGACGGTCTGCATGTCCGCCACTTTGGCGATAGCCAACTTGGGAAAACCAATCAGGTAACCCCTGACGAGCATCCGGATGATGCCCACGACGACCTTCACCGCCCGGGCTCCATCGATGTTCACCTCTGGTTGAACCCGGGGAATGCATTGATCATCGCCAAGCAAATGGCAGACGATTTAGCAATCGCAGACTCGCAAAATGCGGAGCGCTATCAAGCCAATTTCGCAGCATTCCGAGAACGTCTAGAACAGCAGGATGGGGATTTGAAACGTCGCCTGGCCCTTCTGTCAGGTAAGCCATTCTTCCTGTTCCATCAGACCTTTGATTACTTCGAGGAGGCTTATGGACTGAAGCACAGAGGCATCCTCACGATAGGCAACGAGATTCAACCCGGAGCCCGACATGTCGCCGAGCTCAAAGCACTGCTCAAAGATGCAGGTGCCAGCTGCATTTTCTATGAGCCACCCGTACGCCCCAAGTTGGCGGAGACCATTGCTGCAGGCATGCCAGTGCGCTTCGCTGAGCTGGATGCCCTCGGCTACGGGATCACGCCTCAAGCAGGTGGTTACAGCATGCTTCTTGATCGTTTAGGGCAGTCAATGGGTAGTTGCCTGGAGCAACTCGATCGCAAGTCCTCGTCATGAAATGCTGAGGGATCACCCAGGCTTCATCACTGAGCCGCAAGGGCAAAAGTAAGACGAACCTGGGTCCCCTCGTTCTGCGCACTGTGGATGTCTACCTGTCCACCAAAGCGCTCCATGATGCGTTTGACCATCACCAACCCAATGCCCAAACCACCTTGCTTGGTCGTTGTGAATGGCTGAAAGAGCCTTTTGCGTTGTGATACCGACATCCCGCTACCGGTGTCGGCGATCGCGATGGTCAGTTTCGGTTCGGAGGAATGTCTGAGCACTTCGATGGTGAGAAGGCCCCCTTTTGGCATTGCCTCAAGAGCGTTGGAGAACAGGCTGTTCAGGACCTGCAGGAGCAGGAGGCGCTGGCTCAGAACCGCTGGCTGGTCATTGGCTGCTACAAGTTCAACTTCAACGCCGCTACTGCGGATTTGCGACTGGAAAGAAGCCAAAGACTCTTCTACCACGGCCATGGGATCAACGTTTTCGCTGGCTCCGGCTGATGGGCCGGATGTCACAAGGAGGTCGCGGACCCATTGCGACATGCGATCAACCTGATTGATCACGTCATTCAGGTTACGTTGCAGCCCATCGGGTGCCATCGCCTGCATGAGCTCCGCACTCGATCGAATACTCGCCAGAGGATTACGCAGACTATGGGCAACAGCGGAAGACATCTCACCCATCGCGACTAGCGTTTCATTTTCGATAATCTGCTTTTGCTGGGCGATGAGAAGGCCTGCCGCTTTCCGCACGACCCGGTACAAAGCCAGGTAGATCAGCGCTCCCCCAATCGAAGTGGCCAGCCACATCAACAAATAGCCGCGCTGCGTTCTGGCGATCAGATCCGAGGGCTCCTTGTAAATTTCAATAAGGGCAACCGCTTCGCCAGAAGCATTGAGCATGGGAATGTAGTTTTCAATGAACAGCCCTTGTGGAGGCCTTGGGAAGTTCTGCTCCTCTCTTTCAGGTACCGCACTGTGATAGGTCGCGAACACACGCTTTCTGGTTGCGAAGGAACGGGCCAGTTCCTCGTCATCCCATATTTGCATGCCGACCAGTGCTGGATTGCTTGACCAGATCACGACGTTGTCAGGGGCGTAGATGTTGATCAGTAACGAATCAGGTTGCTTCGAAATGTTGTCGATGTGTGCCAGAAACTCTCGGCGGGCAGTTTGTCGCCGAATGCGCTCCTGGTTCGATAGAACGATATCGGCCCGAGGGTCCAACACCTCCCCCATCTGACGGTTTGGCAAGTAATGTTTGCTCAACTCACTGGAAGCCAGCGACTGAATGAATTGTGCAGTGAGGGCCGCATCGCGCTGGATGCTTTCGTTCACAACGAATCGAGAGGCGATGAAACCCAGGCCCAATGCGACCAGAGTGATGATCAGGACACTCACAATGGAAAACCAGCGCAGCAAATCGAACTGCATAAGGCGCGCAGTTGCATCCCTTCCAACGAAAAAGTCCCGTAAACGCATGTGAGGCCCTCTCCCAGGCTTTCTGACATGTGCATTACGGGTTATAGCTCAACCTGATCACCCCACCTGTTACACGTCAGGTAATTAGCGTGGTGGCCTATCGATGGGGGATGAACGGAGACAGTTGCGGGGCCGAGCGACCCCGCAACGTTCAATCACTCGTGAGAGTGCCCATGGCCCTCTGAACCAGAGGTGCCCTCGGTTTCTGTACCGCCACAGGCGGTCAAGAGGCCGAGCAAGCAGATCATCATGATGGAACGGGTCAGTTTGATAGCCATTTGGCAAAATTCCGGAAAATTGACTGTAGGTAAAACCGGCCCCCCGCACTCGACATGGGCGCCGGTCGCGGTTTACTTCTTGACGTTCAGATAGTCGCCTGATGTCTGCAGCGCGATGGTCACATTGCCCGAGGTGCGGTTACGCCAGAACCAGCCGTGGGTTCCATCGAACAGCGCTGTCAGCTCGCCGTTATCGCCTTTGACCTGACGCCCCTTGCTGTAACTGTGGAAATCGCCTTGCGCAGCGTTGTAAGTCTCACCGTGGGTATCGTGGTTGACTGGACCGGAGGCCGTCCATTGGTAAGAAACCACGCTGCCCTTGAGCATCTCCAGCTTGATCTCACGACCCTCGCCAGGTTTGAGGGTCAACGTAACCTCGTCAGACTTCGCGGCTGACTTTTGAGCGGCTGGCTGAGCGGGTTGCACAGCTGCAAGCTGCTGAACCGGTGCAGGTGCCTGAACAGGTGCAGGAGCCGGAGCCGGTGTAGCCGCTACCGCGGCAACAGGTGCTTTGGCCTGTTGCGCAGCCAACTCATCAGCCAGAGCCTCCTGAGCCAATGTGATCTTGATCTCCCCCATCTGGGTGAGGCCCATGGCACGACCGACGCCTGTCGGGTCCACCGCGTATTCCGATGGCATTACAACGGTAACGAGCAGCCCCATCGCAACGGCAAACGCGATAACAGAGGAACGGACGAGTTGACGGCTGGACGGCAGTTCACTTGCCGAAGGAAGTGGAGAATTGAACATGATCGAAGGTCCTTAAGCAGAGATAAACAGGCCGGTAATCTGGTAACCCATCAAGAGGAAACCGGCGCTCATCATGGCAACGTTGGCGGTATAGGCATGGCGCCAGAAGCTTGGTGTGCTGCGCCAGAACCCCATCAGGATGAGGATTGCGCTCAGCGCCAAAAGCTGGCCGATTTCGACGCCTACGTTGAAGGCAATCAGGTTGGGGATCAGGCCATCCGCCGAAATCTCGTACTCCTGGATCTTGGTGGCCAGGCCGAAACCATGCAGGAGGCCGAAGATCAAGGTCGCGGCCTTTGTATTAGGCTGATAGCCGAACCAGCGCTTGAAGGCGCCCAGGTTGTCCAAAGCCTTGTAGACCACCGAGAAGCCGAT